>NZ_JBEXJK010000013.1:0-50436 GCF_040609095.1 Kitasatospora sp. NPDC004799 | reverse complement strand
CCCGCCGCCCCGCGCCGGTGGTCCGGGCCCCCGGGGCCGTGCGCCGCCGCCGAGGGCCCAGGCCCCCGGCCTCAGCCGATCGAGCGGGGGAGCCGGGTGGTCAGGTAGAGGATGGTGAAGGACCCCAGGAGCTGGATGCCCAGGCAGAGCGCGAGGGCGCGGTCCATGCCGAGGACGGGCGAGAGCGAGAGGTAGAGGCTCCCGAGGGTGGCGACGCCGAGGGCGAGGCTGGACTGCTGGCCGGTGGCCAGGACGCCGCTGCCGACCCCGGCCCGGGCGGCGGGCACCTTGGCGAGGACGACCCGGAACAGCGGGGTGCCGATCAGGCCCTGCCCGATGCCGGCGAGGGCGACGCCCGGGGCCATCCGCAGCGGGGAGAAGTGCGCCCCGTCGGCGAGCACGGTCAGGGCGAGGGTGGCGAGGCCGGTGGCCTGGACGACGGCGCCCGCGCTGAGCACCCGGCTGCCCCAGCGGCCGATCAGCCGCGGGCCGGCCAGCGAGGCCGAGAAGTAGCCGACGGCCATCGGAACGAGCGCCCAGCCGGCCGCGACCGGGCCGAGCCGGAGGCCCTGCTGGAGGGCGACCGCGATGACGAACATGAAGCCGCCGAAGCCCGCGAAGTAGGGGAGCGCGATGCCCAGGCCGCGCCGCATCTCCGGGATCCGCAGCAGGGACGGCGGCACCAGCGGGGTGTCCCCGCGCCGCTCGGCGCGGCGCTCCACGGCGGCGAAGGCGGTGGCGAGGACGGGGAACAGCGCCAGCAGCACCCAGGACCAGAGCGGCCAGCCGGCGGCCCGGCCCTCCATCAGCGGGATGAGCAGGGAGAGCAGGGTGCCGGTGAGGAGCACGGTGCCGGGCACGTCGACCCGGGCGGCCGCGGCGGCCCTGCTCTCCGGGACGTAGCGGACCGCGAGCACCACGGCGAGCAGCGCGAACGGCACGTTCAGCAGGAACACCGAGCGCCAGCCGGTGCCGAACAGGTCGGCGGCGACCAGCATCCCGCCGAGCACCTGCCCGATCACCACCGAGATCCCGCCGACCGCGCCGTAGACGCTGAGCGCACGGCCGCGCCGCGCACCCTCGGTGGCGGCGGTGATGGTGCCGAGCACCTGCGGGATCAGCAGCGCGGCCGAGGCGCCCTGGGCGGCCCGGGCGGCGACCAGGGACCACGCGTCGGGGGCGAGGCCGCAGGCCAGCGAGGTGACGGCGAAGGAGACGGCGCCGACGACGAAGAGCCGGCGGCGGCCGTAGCTGTCGCCGAGGCGGCCGCCGAGGACGAGCAGCACCGCGAAGGCGATGCCGTAGCCGGCGGCGACCAGTTCGAGGACGGCGGGCCCGGCGGCCAGGTCGTGGTCGATGGTGGGCAGGGCGACGTTGACGATGAAGAAGTCGAGCATCGGCAGGAAAGCGCCGAGCAGCACGGTGACCAGCCCGGCGGTGCCGAGGGTGGCGGCGGGAGCGGTGGTGCCGGGAGCGGCAGGACGGGTGCTGCCGGGAGCGGCGGGGGTGGCGGGGGTGGTGGTATGGGTGCCCGCTCCGCCAGGGGTGGCGGCGGTGCGGCCCGGTGCGGGGGCGGCGGCGAGTCGTTGGGTCACGGGTCATACGATCCGCCGCTCCGTACCCTGGTACCAGAGTGTGGTTATCCAGGTATAACGAGTACCTGGCAACAGGCTCACGGTTGCCGCATGCTGGGGAGCATGAGCCTGATGACCCCGGCCGCGCACCTACGGACCACCCCCGGCGACGCCCGCCGGCACGAGCTGGCCGCGTTCCTGCGCAGCCGCCGCGAGCGCCTCGCGCCCGAGCAGGTCGGCCTGCCGATGACCGGCCGCCGCCGGACACCGGGGCTGCGCCGGGAGGAGGTCGCGCAGCTCGCCGCGGTCGGGGTGACCTGGTACACGTGGTTGGAGCAGGGGCGGGACATCCAGGTGTCCACCCAGGTGCTGGACTCGGTGGCCCGCGCGCTGTTGCTGGACCCGAGCGAGCGCGCCCACCTGTTCACCCTGGCCGGCGCGGACGACCCGGCGCCGGTGAAGGAGTGCCCCTCGGTGACGCCGAGCGTGCGGCTGCTGCTGGACCGGCTCGCGCCGTACCCGGCCGTGGTGCTCAACTCCCGCTACGACGTGCTGGCGCACAACGCCCCGTACACGGCGATCGTCGGCGACCTCGACGCGATGGCCCCCGAGGACCGGAACGTGCTCTGGATGGCGTTCACGCCCTCGCAGTTCCGCGAGGTGCTGATCGACTACCGCACCGAGCGCCTGGGCATGGTGGCCCGGTTCCGCTCGGCGATGGCCGACCACAGCTCGGAGCCGGCCTGGAAGGCGCTGCTGGCCCGGGTGCTCAAGGCCTCGCCGGAGTTCGCGGAGCTCTGGCAGCGGCACGAGGTGATGCGGCCGGGCAACGGCGTCAAGCGCTTCCTGGTGCCGGGCGTCGGGCTGCTGCGCTGCGAGTACACCAACTTCTGGCTCAGCCCGCGGCTGGGCACCCGGATGATCACGTACACCCCGCTGGACGACGAGACCCGCGCGCTGATGGACGAGCTGCCCACCCGATAGGCCGTCAGCCCCGCGCCGCCGCGTCCCGCCCGAGCCACAGGCACACCACGGCGAGCGGCAGCTCGATGGAGACGGCCATGACCAGCGCGGCGAGCACCGGCCAACCCGGCCCGGCGCAGGCGATGTCGGCCAGCGCGTCCCCGCTGAGCAGCAGGGCCACCGCCGCGCCCGCCCACAGCGCGGCGGGGCTGCGCCGGCGCAGCAGCGCGTCCAGCGAGAGCAGGGCGGTGAACTCGGTGAGGTCGAGCACGACCCACGGGGTCTCGTGGCAGACGGCGAGGACCGCCAGCCAGGGCAGCAGCGCGACCGCGGCCGTGACCGGGACCTGGGCGAAGCGTGCGGGCAGGAGGTACGAGGGGGTGGAGCGGACGGCGAGGACGGCGGTGGTGCTCACGCGGCACCCCGGTTCCGGTCCCGCACGCGCTCCAGCGGCAGCCGCTCGGCCGTCCCGCCCGCCGCGTGCTCGACCCGTACCGCGGTGAACGCCCCCTCGGCCCAGGCCAGCCAGAACCGCCCGGCGACCGTGACCACCTCGGCCGTCGCCCGCACCCGGCGGAACCGCCGCCGCCCGGTGAACACCACCGCGGGCGCCGCGCCGTCGGCCGCGAGCCGGCCCCAGGCCAGCACGTGCCGGCTCCGCCCGGCGGACGGGCACCGGCGGGCCCCGCGCAGCAGCTGCGGGGTGAGCCGGGCGGCGACCAGGACGTCGGCCAACTCCCCGTACTGGTACAGCTCCAGCGCGGCCCGGCCGCGGCCGGACCCGACGCTGCGGACCGACCAGGGCCCGGCCCCGACCGGCAGCGCGCCCTCCGGCAGCGCCTGCCGGAGCGGCGCCCCCTCGTGAAGGAACGCCCCCTCAGGAAGCGCCCCCTCCTGAAGGAACGCCCCCGCCGGCAGCGCCTCCGCCGCCCGCGCCCCCGTCGGCGCCGACGCTCCGGAAGCACTCCCGGGGCCGGGCCGTCCGTGCGGCGGAGTGGCGGAGTGCGGTGCAGTGCTCGTCATACCCCCAAGCCTTCCGCCGCGACCCCCGTCCTGTCGGTGGTGCCTCGCCCCGAATCGGGGGTGTACCCAGCTACACCCCCACCGGGAAGCCCCCTTCATGGCGGCCCGTGATCACCGGGCCCTACGCTGTCCGGCATGCCCTCCACCACGTTGCGCCGAGCACTCGTCAGGAGCCTCCGGCGCCCGTTGTGGTCGCCCGAGGTCTGGCGGGACGTCCGCTTCACCGCCGCCGGAATACCCATGGCGCTGCCGGTCTGGCTGGCCGTCACCGAGTCGAAGCTGCTCTTCCCGGTGCTCGCCGCCGCCCTGCTCTGCACCCGCCCGCTGACCTCCCTCCAGCGCGGCCGGCTGCGCGCCCTGCACGGGGTGGAGGTGCCGCCGCTGCGGCCGGCGACCGGGCGCCGGCTCTGGTTGCTGGGGGCGACCTGGCGTCAGGTCCTCTACCACCTGGTGGCCGGCCCGCTGCTGGCGGTGGGCGCGCTGGCGGTGCTGTACGCCTGGGCGGCCGCCGTGGTGCTGGCCACCGTGTACGGCTGGGTCTGGCTGCTGCCCGCCGGCACCGCGCTGCGCTCCGGCCTGGCGGGGGAGGACGTCCTGCTCACCCTCGGCGGGCTGCTGCTGCTGGCGGTGCTCCCGCTCCCGGGGACGCAGCTGGCCCGGCTGGACGCGTGGGTGGCCCGGCGGCTGCTCGGCCCGGACCGGGCGGAGGTGCTGGAGCAGCGGGTCGAGGAGATCGCCGAGAGCCGGGCCGGGCTGGTCGACGCGGTGGACGCCGAGCGCCGCCGGATCGAGCGCGACCTGCACGACGGGGCCCAGCAGCGGCTCACCTCCCTCGCGATGAACCTGGGCCTGGCCCGGCGCACCCTCAAGGACGTGCCGCCCGAGGCGATGCAGGTGATCGTCGACGCGCACGAGGAGGCCCAGGCGGCCATCGACGAGCTGCGCGACCTGGTCCGCGGCCTGCACCCCGCCGTCCTGGAGGACCGCGGCCTGGACGCGGCGCTGTCCGGCATCGCGGCCCGCGCCCCGCTGCCGGTGCGCCTGGACGTCGACCTCTCCGAGCAGATCGCCCCGACCGTCGAGGCGGTCGCCTACTTCACCGCCTCCGAGGCGCTCACCAACGTGGCCAAGCACGCCCGGGCCAACCGGGTCGACCTCTCGGTGCGGACGGCCGGCGGCCGACTGCGCCTGGTCATCAGCGACGACGGCGTGGGCGGCGCCGACCCCTCGCGCGGCACCGGGCTCACCGGTCTGCGCAAGCGCGCCGCCTCGGTCGACGGCACGCTGTCCGTTCTCAGCCCCCTCGGGGGCCCCACCACCATCACCGTGGAGTTGCCGTGCGCGCTGTGATCGCCGAGGACTCGGTCCTGCTGAGGGTCGGCCTGGTCAAGGTCCTGGAGGCGGTGGGCTTCGAGGTCGTGGCCGCCGTCGGGGACGCCGAGGAACTGCTGGCCGCCGTCGAGGAGCACCGCCCGAAGGTGGTGGTCGCCGACGTCCGGATGCCCCCGGGCTTCAGCGACGAGGGGGTGAAGGCGGCGATGGTGATCCGCCGGCAGTGGCCGGACACCGCCGTCCTGCTGCTCTCCCAGTACGTGGAGGAGCGCTACGCCGCGGACCTGCTGGCGACCAACACCAGTGGCGTCGGCTACCTGCTCAAGCAGCGGGTGGCCAACGTCGACGACTTCGTGGACGCGCTCCAGCGGGTCGCCGAGGGCGGCACCGCGCTGGACCCGGAGGTGGTCGCCCAGCTGCTGGTGCGCCGCCATCGGGACCCGCTGGAGAAGCTGACCCCGCGCGAGCGCGACGTGCTCGCCCTGATGGCGGAGGGCCGCTCCAACGCCGCGATCGCCGGCTCGCTGGTGGTCAGCGACAGCGCGGTGGCCAAGCACATCAACTCGATCTTCACCAAGCTGGACCTGCCGCCGGCCGAGGACAGCCACCGCCGGGTGATGGCGGTGCTGCGCTTCCTGGAGGTCGGGTAGCCGTGAGCGGGGGGAAGGCGGCCTGGCGGGTCACCGGGACGGTCGTGACCGTCCTGGTCATGATCGGCGCCGGACTGCAGACCTGGTCGATGGCGGTGCAGCAGCGCACCACCACCAGCCGGCCGTACGACGTGGAGATCCACCGGGTGAACCTGGAGACCGGCAACGCCTCGGTCCGGGTGCGGGCCGGCCGGGACCGCCACGTGGTGGTCCGCCAGAGCCTGGACTGGCTGGTGCGCAAGCCGGTGGTGTCCGCGGTCGTCGTCGACGGGGTGCTGGAGGTCTCCATGCGCTGCCGCCGGGTCCTGCCGTTCGCGGACTTCGGCTGCGGCGCCGAGATCGAGCTGGAGGTGCCGGCCGCGACCGAGGTGTCCGGCGCGGTGGGCTCCGGCACCGTCCAGGTGGAGGGCCTGAGCGGGAACGTGCGGATGGAGCTGACCTCCGGCCAGCTGCTGCTGTCCGACACCTCGGGGGAGGTGGTCGCGCACGCCACCTCCGGGCTGGTGCAGGGCGGCAACCTCAGCTCCCGGCGGGTGACGGCGCAGGTGGGCTCGGGCACGGTGTCGCTGGAGTTCGCCAGGGCCCCGAGCGCGGTGGAGGCCACGGCCACCTCCGGCTCGGTGGAGATGACGGTGCCGAAGGACAGCCGGTACGCCTTCTCCAGCGAGGTCGGCAGCGGCCACGGCCGGATCGACCCGGTGCTGGCGGACGCCTCCAGTCGGAACCGGGTGCACGCCGCGGTCACCTCGGGGTCGATCTCGATCAACCCGTCGAAGTCGTCGTCGCCGGAGCCGCCGGAGCCGACACCGTCCGCGGCGACGTCGTCCCCGGCGCCGTAGCCGGTCACCCCGGCGCGGGCGGAGGCCGCTCACCCGGGTGGGGGACAATGGAGAGTCCCGTCCCCAGCACCCGAGGTCAGCCGCGCATGACAGCCACGCCCGCACCCACCGCGTCCGACACCGAGTTCGCGCCGCTCGACATCGGCCCGATCCAGGTGTGGCCGCCCGTCGTGCTGGCGCCGATGGCCGGCATCACCAACGCGCCGTTCCGCACCCTGTGCCGGGAGCAGAGCGGCGGCCGCGGGTTGTACGTCTCGGAGATGATCACCACCCGGGCGCTGGTCGAGCGCAACGCCAAGACCATGCAGCTGATCAAGTTCGACCCGAGCGAGAAGCCGCGCTCGATCCAGCTGTACGGGGTGGACCCGGTGACCGTCGGCAAGGCCGCCCGGATGATCTCCGAGGAGGGCCTGGCCGACCACATCGACCTCAACTTCGGCTGCCCCGTCCCCAAGGTCACCCGCAAGGGCGGCGGCTCGGCTCTGCCGTACAAGCGCAACCTGCTGCGCGAGATCCTGCGCGAGGCCGTCGCCAACGCGGGCGACCTGCCGGTGACCATGAAGATGCGCAAGGGCATCGACGACGACCACCTCACCTACCTGGACGCCGGCCGGATCGGCGCCGAGGAGGGCGTGGCCGCGATCGCCCTGCACGGGCGCACCGCCGCCCAGCACTACGGCGGGACGGCCGACTGGTCGGCGATCGCCCGGCTGCGGGAGTCCGTCCCCGCGCACATCCCGGTGCTGGGCAACGGGGACATCTGGTCGGCCGACGACGCGCTGCGGATGATGCGCGAGACCGGCTGCGACGGCGTGGTGGTGGGCCGCGGCTGCCTGGGGCGGCCGTGGCTGTTCAAGGACCTGGTCGCGATCTTCGAGGGCGACGTGGACTACGCCCGCCCCGACTTCGGCTACGTGGCCGGGGCGATGGTGCGGCACGCGCAGCTGCTCGGCGAGTGGCTGGGCGACGAGGCGCGCGGTGTGATCGACTTCCGCAAGCACGTCGCCTGGTACACCAAGGGCTTCTCGGTCGGCTCCGAGCTGCGGGTGCGGCTCGCCAACTCCTCCTCGTTGGCCGAACTGGCCGAAACCCTCTCCGAGGTGGAGCAGTCCCAGGGCTGGCCGGCCGGTGCGGACGGCCCGCGCGGGCGGACCAGCGGCAACAACCGGGTGGTCCTGCCCGAGGGCTGGTTGGACGATCCGTACGACTGCGCCCGGCCGGGTGCCGACGCCGAATCGGACACCTCTGGCGGATGATCTGTACGAACCGGCGAAATGGGCCCCGCGAGGCCGACTGCCACTAGGTCCCAGCCCTCTTGTCCATTCTGGACAAGAGGGCTCCTTTTCGTCGGTCGAATGTCACGGAGCGGGCACGTTTCTGGACGCAGTGCGACGTTCGGCGGAGGCGCTCTACGTTCGACCCGTGAGATGCGCTGGTGACGCTTGCCACATACGCTGGGGACTGACGGCCGGTCAGTGGACGAAATGGACAGGTCGGCTGTGGATCGCTTCCCGAAGCCGGTCGGCCGCCGGTCGGGCGATTCGGGTGCAGGAAATCAAGCCGGGGCAACGCCGTGGACCCACGGTGGTCACCGTGCGTCCGGATCATGTGATCGTCAGGTTTCGCTGCGTTCAAGAGTTGAACGCTGGCTCGCGTCAGGAGGACGATTTCACCAACAGAGGTGAACGCCTTTATGTGCATTCGATCTAGCGGGTTACCGCTCGGTACCAGCCTCGGGTGGCCTATTCAGGGCAGAGAAGTGCCTTCGAAATGGGTATGTTCTCCGGCGTCAGGGCAACCGCTTACGAGGAGACCTTCCCGTGACGTCCCAGCAGAAGTTTGTTTACTCCTTCACCGAAGGAAACAAGGACCTCAAGGACCTTCTCGGCGGCAAGGGCGCGAACCTGGCCGAGATGACCAACCTGGGCCTCCCCGTCCCTCCGGGGTTCACCATCACCACCGAGGCCTGCAAGGTCTTCCTGGAGACCGGTAGCGAGCCCACCTCCCTCCACGAGGAGATCAGCGCCCACCTGGACGCCCTCGAGCAGGAGATGGGCAAGAAGCTCGGCCAGGCCGACAACCCGCTCCTGGTCTCGGTGCGCTCCGGTGCGAAGTTCTCCATGCCCGGCATGATGGACACCGTCCTCAACATCGGCCTCTCCGACGCCTCGGTGACCGGCCTCGCCGCCCAGTCCGGCAACGAGCGCTTCGCCTGGGACTCCTACCGCCGCCTGGTCCAGATGTTCGGCAAGACCGTCCTGGGCGTCGACGGCGAGCTGTTCGAGGAGGCCCTGGACGAGGCCAAGCACGCCAAGGGCACCGTCAACGACCTGGACCTGGACGCCTCCGACCTGCGGGGCCTGGTCGAGGTGTTCAAGGGCATCGTCGAGCGCGAGACCGGCCGGGCCTTCCCGCAGGACCCGCGCGAGCAGATGGACCTCGCCATCCACGCCGTCTTCCACTCCTGGAACGGCGACCGCGCCCGGCTGTACCGCCGCCAGGAGCGCATCCCGAACGACCTGGGCACCGCGGTCAACGTCTGCACCATGGTCTTCGGCAACCTCGGCGAGGACTCCGGCACCGGCGTCGCCTTCACCCGCGACCCCTCCACCGGCGCCCAGGGCGTCTACGGCGACTACCTGTCCAACGCCCAGGGCGAGGACGTCGTCGCCGGCATCCGCAACACCCTGCCGCTGGCCGAGCTGGAGAAGCTCGACAAGAAGTCGTACGACGAGCTGATGGCGATCATGCAGAAGCTCGAGAACCACTACCGCGACCTCTGCGACATCGAGTTCACCATCGAGCGCGGCAAGCTCTGGATGCTGCAGACCCGGGTCGGCAAGCGCACCGCCGCGGCCGCCTTCCGGATCGCCGTCCAGCTGGTCGACCAGGGCCTGATCGACCTGGACGAGGCCCTGATGCGGGTCACCGGCGGCCAGCTCTCGCAGCTGATGTTCCCCCGCTTCGCCCCGAACACCGAGTCGCAGCAGATCGCCTGGGGCCTGGCCGCCTCGCCGGGCGCCGCGATCGGCAAGGTCGTCTTCGACTCGTACACCGCCGTCAAGTGGTCCCGCTCCGGCGAGAAGGTCATCCTGGTCCGCCGCGAGACCAACCCGGACGACCTGGACGGCATGATCGCCGCCGAGGGCATCCTGACCTCGCGCGGCGGCAAGACCTCGCACGCGGCCGTGGTCGCCCGCGGCATGGGCAAGACCTGCGTCTGCGGCGCGGAGGAGCTGGAGGTCGACACCAAGGCCCGCCGCTTCACCACCGCCGACGGCCAGGTGATCCACGAGGGCGACGTCGTCTCGATCGACGGCGCCACCGGCAAGGTCTACCTCGGCGAGGTGCCCGTCCTGCCGTCCCCCGTGGTCGAGTACTTCGAGGGCACCCTGCACGCCGGCGCCGACGTCCAGGGCGGGCTGGTCCAGGCCGTGCACCGGCTGATGTCGCACGCCGACGGCCGCCGCCGGCTGGCCGTGCGCGCCAACGCCGACAACGCCGAGGACGGCTCGCGCGCCCGCCGCTACGGCGCCCAGGGCATCGGCCTGTGCCGCACCGAGCACATGTTCCTCGGCGAGGAGCGCCGCAAGGAGGTCGAGCACCTGATCCTGGCGGACAACGACAAGGACCGCGAGTTCGCCCTCTCCACCCTGCTGCCGCTGCAGAAGGGCGACTTCCTGGAGCTCTTCCAGGCGATGGACGGCCTGCCGGTCACCGTCCGCCTGCTCGACCCGCCGCTGCACGAGTTCCTGCCGGACATCACCGAGCTGTCGGTGCGCGTCGCCCTCGCCGAGGCCCGCAAGGACCCGAACGAGAACGACCTGCGGCTGCTCCAGGCGGTGCACAAGCTGCACGAGCAGAACCCGATGCTCGGCCTGCGCGGCGTCCGCCTCGGCCTGGTCATCCCCGGCCTGTTCGGCATGCAGGTCCGCGCCATCGCCGAGGCGGCCGCCGAGCGCAAGCTGGCCGGCGGGGACCCGCGCCCCGAGGTGATGATCCCGCTGGTCGGCACCGTCCAGGAGCTGGAGCTGGTCCGCGACGAGTGCGAGCGGGTGCTCGCCGAGGTCGCCAAGTCCACCGGCGTGACGCTGGACATCAAGCTCGGCACCATGATCGAGCTGCCGCGCGCCGCGGTGACCGCCGGGCAGATCGCCGAGGCCGCGGAGTTCTTCTCCTTCGGTACCAACGACCTGACCCAGACGGTCTGGGGCTTCTCCCGGGACGACGTGGAGGCCTCGTTCTTCACCGCCTACCTGGAGAAGGGCATCTTCGGGGTCTCCCCGTTCGAGACCATCGACCGCGACGGCGTCGGCTCGCTGGTCCGGCACGCCGTCGAGGCCGGCCGGGCCACCCGCCCCGACCTCAAGCTCGGCGTCTGCGGCGAGCACGGCGGCGACCCGGACTCCGTCCACTTCTTCCACGAGGTGGGGCTGGACTACGTCTCCTGCTCCCCCTTCCGGATCCCGGTGGCGCGCCTGGAGGCCGGCCGCGCCGCCATCGAGTCGGCGGGCAGCGACTCGCGCTGAGGAG
This sequence comes from Kitasatospora sp. NPDC004799, assembly GCF_040609095.1. Taxonomy (NCBI): domain Bacteria; kingdom Bacillati; phylum Actinomycetota; class Actinomycetes; order Kitasatosporales; family Streptomycetaceae; genus Kitasatospora; species Kitasatospora sp. NPDC004799. Next base: position 39,522 of record NZ_JBEXJK010000013.1, on the reverse strand, counting down.
GGTAGGCATCCCCTCCGCACGCGCGGGTACGACTGACCGCTCCCCCTCCCGTCGGGAGGGCGTACACCGGAGCTCGGCGCAGGAGAACCGGCGTACGTGAACACGGCCGGGCGGGAACGGACAACGGCGTCCGTTCCCGCCCGGCCGTACGTGTGCGCCCGGCCGTACGTGTGCGCCCGGGCGCACACGCGGCCCAGAGCCGTACGAGGTGCTGAGCCGCACGGCACCCGGTGTGGCCGCGGCCACGCGTGTAGCTCGCCCGGTGCGGACCGGCCGCCTGCCAAGCTGGATCGCATGACCAACCGCAGAAACCCGCTCGTCGTCGTGGCCGTGCTGCTCCTGGCGCTCCTCGCCGGGGTCGGGTACCTCCTCGCCGGCAACCAGGGGAGCGACCACCCCAAGGCCGGCGCGAGCGCCACCGCCGGTGCCACGGCGTCCGGGTCCGCGACGTCCAAGCCGTCGGCCCCCAAGCCGACCCCGCCCGCCGGGGGCGCCACCACCCCCGCCCCGGCCGGCACCTGGGTCCCGACCGACCCGGCCATGGCCGACGTCTGCCGCAGCAAGCTCCCCAGCCAGGCCGTGGACACCCTCGGTCTGATCGCCAAGGGCGGGCCCTACCCGTACAGCCGCGACGGCATCGTCTTCGAGAACCGGGAGAGCCGCCTCCCCAGGAAGGCCGAGGGCTACTACCACGAGTACACCGTGGTCACCCCGGGCTCCAACGACCGCGGCACCCGCCGGGTGGTGACCGGCAACTCCGGCGAGCAGTACTGGTCCGCCGACCACTACGCGACCTTCCAGGAGATCGACTCCCGCTGCTGAGCGGGACCGCACCGGGGGGCGGCGGGCACGGCACCCCTCACCGCGCCCGCCGCCAGGTGACCCGGGGGTGCGGCTGGTGCGGGCCGGTGGTGACCAGGGCCGTCAGCTCGTGGAGCACCGGGGCCGGGTCGCGGCGGAGCTGGGTCGGGGTGGTGCGGACCACCGGGAGGCCGGCGGCGGTGAGCCGGTTGGCCCGGGCCAGGCCCCGCTCGTGCTCGGCCGGGCGCAGGTGCCAGGCGCGGGAGTCGATCTCCAGGGCCACGCAGGCGTGCGGCCAGTAGGCGTCCGGGACGGCGAGGAAGCGGCCGTCCAGGAAGAGCACCGGGTTCCACAGCGGCTCCGGCAGCCCCGCGTGCGCCAGCAGTTCGCGGGCCTCGCCCTCCACCACCGACCGCACCCCGACCGTCAGGTCCTCCACCACCCGGGCCACCTGGGGCAGCCCGAGCGCACCCGGCCGGGACAGCAACTGGTCGAGCAGCTCGCCGAGTTCGCAGTGCCGCCGCTGGACGGCCTCCGCGCACAGCGCCCGGAACCGGCGCTGCCCCGTCTCCTTCGGTGCGAGGTCCGCCAGCGCCCGGGCGACCGTGGTGCTCCACAGCCCGTCGTCCCGCTCGAAGCCGCCCGGCATCGCCCCGGAGGCCCGGTGGATCCGGACGAACTCCCGGTCGCAGACGCGCCGTTGACCGGGGATCAGGATGTCGACCGAGGTCAGGTCGGACGGGTGCCCGGCACTCGGCAGCCCGGCCTCGGCCAGCACCGCGAAGCCGGTCAGCAGCACCTCCCCGGCCCGCGGCTCGCGCCCCTTCGGCGTCGCGTACGCCAGGGCGGCCCGCATCTTCTGGTGGAACGTCAGCCGTCCGCTCTGGAGGCAGATCACCCGGGGCAGCACCTGCTGCCAGGGCCCGCCCGGCCGCAGCCGGTGGGCGATGGTGCCGGAGGGCACGCCGAGCCGGCGCAGCTGCGCCCGGGTGGCGATGTGCTGCTGGTCGGCGCCGAGCAGGGCGACCGGGTCGAGCGGGTTCGCGCGGGTCATGCCCGGGGCCTGCCCGCCGGGATCGGAGGTATGCGAAACATCCCCCGTCGGTGGGGCCGGCGGTCACGGGTGTTGACGGACCGGCCGACGAGCCGCTGAGCTGGAGGCCATATGACCATTCCATCCACGCACGCCGGCCCCGCGCTGGACGCACTCCTCGGCCTCTCCGTGGGCGACGCCCTCGGCGCCCAGTTCTTCGTCCCGGAGACCGCCCGGGCCCACCTCGCCGCCCGCACCGACCCGCCAAGCCCGTAGGGGCTGTCTCTTGGACCCTTGCCGGGTGCGCGACGCCGGGGCACGCACCTCGCCGCGTTGTCGTCGGTCGCCAATGCTCCGCAGTGGCTCCCTCCTCCGCCTTGCGATGCACGCACCCCAACGCCGCGCCCTGATCCGACAAAATCCAAGAGACAGCCCCTGGCCCTGGACCGACGACACCGAGATGGCCTGCTCGGTGTACGCCGCCCACACCGAACGCGGCGCGATCGACACCTTCGACCTCACCCACGCCTTCGCCCGCCGCCACGACTTCGACCGCGGCTACGGCCCGGCCGCCAACCGGCTGCTGCGGCTGGTCCGGGAGGGCGGCGACGCGAAGCGGCTGGCCGCCGAACTCTTCGACGGCCAGGGCTCCTACGGCAACGGCGCCGCGATGCGGGTCGCCCCGCTGGGGGCGGCGTACGCCGAGGACCCGGCCGCCGTCGTCCGGCCCGCCGCCGACACGGCCGTCATCACCCATACCCACCCCCAGGCCGTCGACGGCGCGATCGCGGTCGCGGTGGCGGCCGCGTACGCCGTGCGGGCGCGCACCGAGGCCGTGACGCCGAGCACCTTCCTGGCCGCGGTCGCCGCACTCACCCCGCGCGGGGCCGTCCACGACGCCCTGACCGAGGCGATCGGCCTGCTCGCCGAGCCGGATCCGCCGGTCGTCGCGCGGGTGCTCGGCAACGGCAGCCGGACCTCCGCCGTCGACACCGTCCCGTACGCCCTCTGGTGCGCCGCCCGGAACCTGGCCGACTACCGGACGGCGGTGTGGGAGGCGATCGCGGCCGGCGGCGACATGGACACCGTTGCCGCCGTCACCGGCGGGGTGGTCGCCGCGCACACCGGTACCGAGGGCATCCCGGCCGCCTGGCTGGCCGCCCGCGAGCCGCTGCCCGACTGGCTGCCCCACGCGCCGGGAGCGGTCCGGCCGGCTCCGACGCAGGGCTTCCTCGAGCCCATGCTGCTGCCCCGCCCCTGCCCGGTGCCGGACGTGGTGTGGACCGAGGAGCAGTGGCGGCGGATCAGGGCCGGGCTGCGCTCCCGCGAGACGGAGCACAGGTGGGAGTCGTACACCGCCGAGGGCGTCCTCCACCTGCACCGCAGCTGGACCGGCTTCGAGATCTGGCGCGTGTCGGTGGCCCCGGCGGGGGGTAGCGGTTGGCGGCCGGTGTCGGCCCTGGCCGAGACGCATCCCGACCGGTACAAGGGCGCTCCCGACCCGGACCTCCTGGCGCGGATCCTCGACCTGGCCGCCAGGGGCTACGGCCGGTAGCCGGAGCCCCGCTCAGGCCGTGATCATCAGCTGCCCGGCGCCGCTGCCGCCCTGTCTAAGGCACTCCTGGTTGATCGCCGGATCCGGGGCGCTCGGCGAGGTGGCGGCGGCGATCCGCAGCTCGATGATGTCCCGGACGGCCGGCCACTCGTCGTCGAGGATCGAGTAGAAGGCGGTGGAGCGCACCACCCCGTCCAGCCCGCGCGAGTGCGCCCGGCGGACGCCCTCCGAGGTCGCGCCGAGCCGCTCGATGGCGGTGCGCGAGCGCAGGTTGCGGGCGTCCGCGCGCAGCGAGATCCGCTGCACGCCCCAGGTCTCGAAGGCGTGGCGCAGCATCAGCAGCTTGGCCTCGGTGTTGATGCCGGTGCCCTGGGCGCGCGGCGAGAGCCAGGTGTTGCCGATCTCGGCCGCGTCCGGGACGGCCGTGGCCGGGTCGCCGAACGGGACGCCGGGCGCGGGCGGCCACACCAGCGGGCCCTGCCAGTAGTCGAGTTCCAGGAACCGGGTGGAGCCGACCACCCGGCCGTCGGCGACGTTCACCGTCGCGAACGGCAGCGAACGGCCCGCGGCCTGGTCGGCGAGCGCCCGCGCGACGTAGTCGCGGGCGGCTTCCAGGCCGTGCGGGACGGGGGTGAAGGCGTAGGTCGTACGGTCCTCGGCGCCGGCCTCGGCGATGGCCTCGGCATGGTGCGCGGCGAGTGGCTCCAGCCGCACGGTGCGGCCGGTGAGGATGACAGGTACGGGCACGGAACCTTGGTCCTTCATCGGTCGGAGGGTGCCTCCCGGGCCGGGGTACGGCACGGGGTGCGCTGGGCTGGGTACGCCTGGGCCCGGGTCCGCCGGCCGGTTGCCCGCGCACGCCGGAGTCCGGTCGGGCGGGGTGGGGGCGGCGGCCCGGAACGGGCGGCGCGGGGTGCCGGAACGGACACGGGTCCTCGGACCGGTCCGGCGGGAAGAGCGAGGGGACAGTGTGCGTCCGCGAGATGGCCGAGAAGGGTACGAGAGCGCGAAGGGAAGCAGGCGGCCAGGTGAAGGCAAGATGCGTCGTGGGTGGCTGGCCGAGCACCGGACCGGGACGTGGCCGACGGCGTTACGGACGACGTGACGACGACGCGACGATGCGAGGCAGCGAGAGGACGATACCCGTCAGAAGGCGGTGCGTCACTTCGCGGCACGCGAATGGCCGCGCGGGCCGTTCCCGGGCCCCGTGGACGAGCCCCTTCCAGGCCCGTGACCAGGGGCTCTTCCTTCGGGTGCGATCATGGTCCGGAGCCGTCGGCCGAGGCCCCCGGGCGCGCCCCGCGGGCGGTCGCCGGACGGGCCCCGGAGTGGTGCCCGGACGGGTCGTGCGCAGGACGGGGGCCGCGGCGGGAATTCCGGCGGCGCCCGGCACGCTGGAGAGGACGAGAAGCCGGTCGACCGGAACGAGCAGAGAACGGGGTTGGGTGCGCGGTGCGTGACTTCCAGGCGCTGTACGAGCTGGATCAGCAGGGCGTGGCCGCCGTCGCCACGGCCAACGAGCAGTTGCGCGACACCGGTGCCGGCCTGGTGCTGCTGCAGCACTTCGAGGGCTTCATGGACGCCGGGGAGGCCGGCGGCCAGGTGGTGGCCCACCTGCTGGAGACGGGGTCGCCGCAGGTGGTGGCCCGCTTCGACCACGACCGTCTGGTGGACTACCGGGCCCGCCGCCCGTCGATGGTCTTCGACCACGACCGCTGGACGTCCTACGACCCGCCGGAGATCCTGCTCCAGCTCGTCCACGACGCCGCCGGCGCGCCGTTCCTGCTGCTCACCGGCCCCGAGCCGGACGTCGAGTGGGAGCGCTTCGCGCGCGCCGTCCGCGAGCTGGTGGAGCGCTTCGAGGTCCGGCTCTCGATCGACTTCCACGGCATCCCGATGGGCGTGCCGCACACCCGCCCGGTCGGCCTGACGCCGCACGGCAACCGGCTGGACCTCGCCCCGGGCTACCCGCAGTGGTTCGAGCAGGCGCAGGTCCCGGGCAGCGCCCAGGCGCTGGTGGAGTACCGCCTGGCCGAGGCCGGGCACGACGTGCTGGGCTTCGCCGTGCACGTCCCGCACTACGTGGCCCGCTCCGCCTACCCGGCGGCGGCCGTGCAGATCCTGGAGGCGGCGCAGTCCGCCACCGGGCTGGTGCTGCCCGGCACCCGGCTGCGCGAGCGGGTCTCCGAGGTCTACGCCGACATCGAGGAGCAGCTGGCCCAGGGGGACGGCGAGTTGCGCTCGGCGATCCGCGGCATGGAGGGCCAGTACGACGCGGTGGCGGGCGCGGAGGGCCGGGAGAGCCTGCTGGCCGAGCCGGTGGACCTGCCCTCGGCGGACGAACTGGGGCGGCGCTTCGAGCAGTTCCTGGCCGAGCACGAGCGCGGCGCCGAGTAGCCGGCGCGCGGCCGACGGGGACCGGCGGCCGAGCGGGGCAGCGGCCGGATCCGGGCGGGCCGGGTCGGATTCCGGCCGGTTCGGGCGCGCCGGAAGGCCGTTTCGCCCGGGCGGGAGTGATCGGCCACGGCCGTTCGTTGGCCCCTGGTGTGCCCGGGGGACGGGCCGCCGTAAGGAGCCGACCACGACCCGTATCCCCGGGGGGAGACCATGCCGAGGACCGCACGCCCGACCATCGCCCTGACCGTCGGACTGGCCGCAGTACTGCTGGCCGGCTGCACCGACAACGCCGGTTCGGACACCGGGGCGAGCGCCGCCGCGGGCACGACGCCCGCCGGTGCCCGGGCGGGGGCGGCCTCGTCGCCGACCACCGCCCCGCCGCCCACCGGCCCGTACGTCGCGCTCGGCGACTCCTACACCGCCGGGATGAAGATCCCCCCGCAGATCGGCGAGCCCGGCGGCTGCTACCGCTCCGGGGCCAACTACCCGTCCCTGGTGGCGAAGGGGCTCTCGCTCGCCGCCGGACAGTTCAAGGACGTCAGCTGCAGCAGCGCCCGCACCGGGGACCTGACCGGCCCGCAGAAGGTCGCCGACGGCACCAACCCGGCCCAGCTGGACGCGCTGACCGCGGACACCCGGCTGGTCACCCTGGGGATCGGCGGCAACGACGCGGGCTTCATGGAGGTCGTGACGGAGTGCGCCAAGGAGAACCTGGTGGACATCGTCAAGGGCGTGATCACCGACAGCCAGGACCGGATCAGCAGCTCGCCCTGCCGTGACCACTACGCCGCCGGCAACGGCACCGACGAGGTCCAGCGCAAGGTGGACGCGGCCGGCGACCGGATCGGCCAGGTGCTCCAGGACGTCAGGAAGCGCTCGCCGAAGGCCAAGGTGTACGTGATCGGGTACCCGGGGCTGCTCCCGGCCGATCCGGCGAGCTGCCTGCCGGTGCTCGGCAACGCGGTGGCCGCCTCCGACCTGGGCTTCCTGGTGGAGAAGGAGCAGCAGCTCAACGGTATGCTCAGGAAGCGGGCGGAAGCGGCCGGCGCGGTGTTCGTGGACCTCGCCGGGGCCTCGGCCGGGCACGACATGTGCGCGGGGGAGGACAAGCGCTGGGTGGAGCCGCCGCTCCCGGCCCAGGGGCTGGCGCCGATCCACCCCAACGCCAGGGGCCAGGAGGCGGTGGCGGCCGTCGTCCTGAAGGCGGTCAAGGGCTGAGGACGGACGGGGCGCGCAGGACCTGAGCGGCCCGGGCGCGCAGGACCTGAGCGGCCGGGCGCGTGGGACGGACGGGGCGCGCGGGGCTGCGCCGTCCGGGTGGGCCCGGCTCACCGCGGCGGGCACCCGCGCGCCCCGCACCGTTCACGCCCCGGTCCACGCCGCTTCGCGCGCGGCACCCCCCGCGTGTCGGGGGCCCGGCGTACCGTGAGGGGCATATGGATGACACCACGCACCGCCTCGCCGCCCCGATCCCGTACGACCACGCCGCCGAGGCCCGCTGGGTCCCCGAACCCGACAAGCGACCGGGCCGCACGGCCTTCCAGCGCGACCGCGCCCGGGTGCTGCACTCGGCCGCGCTGCGCCGGCTGGCCGGCACCACCCAGGTGGTCGCCCCGATGCGCAGCGACTTCCCCCGCACCCGGCTCACCCACTCCCTCGAATGCGCCCAGGTGGGGCGGGAGTTGGGCGCCGCCCTGGGCTGCGACCCGGACCTCGTGGAGACCGGCTGCCTGGCCCACGACATCGGCCACCCGCCGTTCGGCCACACCGGCGAGGAGGCCCTCGACCAGGCCGCCGAGGCCTGCGGCGGCTTCGAGGGCAACGCCCAGTCGCTGCGCATCCTGACCCGGCTCGAACCCAAGCGCTTCGCGCCCCAGGGGGAGCCGCCCGCCACCCGGCTCGCCCCCTGGCCGGGCCGCAGCGTCGGCCTCAACCTGAGCCGGGCCGCCCTGGACGCCGCCACCAAGTACCCGTGGAGCAAGGGCGCCCACCCCACCGACCCGCACTCGCCCAAGTACGGCGTCTACGCCGACGACCTGTCGGTCTTCCGCTGGCTGCGGGCCGGCTCCCCGGCCGGGCGCAAGTGCTTCGAGGCCACCGTGATGGACTGGTCCGACGACGTGGCCTACTCCACCCACGACGTCGAGGACGGCCTCCAGGCCGGCCACATCGACCCGGCCGCCCTGCGCGCCCCCGGCGAGCGCGCCGAACTCTTCAAGGTCGCCGAGCGCTACGCCCCGGACGCCGAGCCGACGGAGCTGGCCGCCGCCCTGGACCGGCTGCTCGCCCAGGAGTGGTGGCCCCGCTCCTACGACGGCACCGCCCGCGCCCGGGCCGGCCTCAAGGACCTCACCAGCCAGCTGATCGGCCGCTTCTGCCTGGCCGCCGAGCAGGCCACCCGCGCCCGCTACGGCCCCGGGCGGCTCACCCGCTACGCCGCCGAGCTGGTGGTGCCCCGGGACGTCCGGCTGGAGTGCGCGGTGCTCAAGGCGGTCGCCGTCCGCTACGTGATGCAGCGCGACGAGCAGGCCCAGCTGCGGGCCCGCCAGCGGATCGTGATCGCCGAGCTGGCGTATGTCCTCACCCAGCGCGCGCCCGAGGGGCTGGACCCGGTGTTCGCCGCCATGTACCGCGAGGCCGAGGACGACCGCGCCGCGCTGCGCACGGTCATCGACCAGATCGCCACCCTCACGGACGCCTCGGCCCTGGCCCTGCACGCCAAGCTCGTCGGCGCCGCCTGGGCGTGACGCCGGCGGCCCGCGCCCCCGGCCGCCGGCCCCGGCTCGAAACCCCGGCCACCCCAGTAGACTTCCGGGGTGGCCGGGCGGATCAGGGACGAAGACGTACAGGCGGTGCGCAGCGCACTGCCGATCGACGCGGTGGTCGGCGACTACGTACAGCTGACCAACGGTGGCGGTGGCGAGTACAAGGGCGTCTGCCCCTTCCACGACGAGAAGTCCGCCTCCTTCTACGTGAACCCCGCCAAGGGCGTCTTCCACTGCTTCGGCTGCCAGGAGAACGGCGACACCATCGCGTTCCTGATGAAGATCGAGCACTTCACCTTCGCCGAGGCCGTCGAGCGGATGGCCGCCCAGGCCGGCATCACCCTGCGCTACGAGGAGGGCGGCTACAGCCCCCGCCACCAGCAGGGCGAGCGCACCCGGCTGGTCGAGGCGCACAAGGTGGCCGCCGCCTGGTACCAGGAGCAGCTGGGCTCGCCGGAGGCGGAGATCGGCCGCCGCTTCCTGGCCGAGCGCGGCTTCGACGAGGAGGCCGCCAAGGCCTTCGGCGTCGGCTACGCCCCGGCTGGGTGGGAGCACCTGGTCCGCTACCTGCGCGGCAAGGGCTTCACCGACAAGGAGATCCTGCTCGGCGGCCTCGCCTCGCAGGGCCAGCGCGGCGGCCTGATCGACCGCTTCCGGGGCCGGCTGGTCTGGCCGATCCGGGACATCGCCGGCGAGGTGGTCGGCTTCGGCGCCCGCCGGCTGCGCGAGGACGACAACGGCCCGAAGTACCTCAACACCCCCGAGACGCCGATCTACAAGAAGTCCCACGTGCTGTACGGCATCGACCTGGCGAAGAAGGAGATCGCCAAGTCGGGCCGCGCGGTGGTGGTCGAGGGCTACACCGATGTGATGGCCTGCCACCTGGCCGGGGTCACCTCGGCGGTGGCCACCTGCGGCACCGCCTTCGCCGAGGACCACATCAAGATCATCCGCCGGCTGCTGATGGACACCTCGCAGTACCGGGGCGAGACCGTCTTCACCTTCGACGGCGACGCGGCCGGCCAGAAGGCCGCGCTGCGCGCCTTCGAGGACGACCAGAAGTTCGCCGCCAAGACCTCCATCGCGGTCAGCCCGGGCGGCATGGACCCGTGCGAGCTGCGGCTGGCCCAGGGCGACGAAGCGGTCAAGCACCTGATCGACAACCCGGTCCCGCTGTTCGAGTTCGCGCTGACCTCGGTGGTGGCCCGGCACCGGGTGGACACCCCGGAGGGGCGGTCGGCGGCGCTGGAGGAGGCGGCCCCGATCGTCGCCAGGATCAAGGACCGCTCGATCCAGCACGAGTACGCCGTCCGCCTGGCCGGCATGCTCGGCATCCTGGACGAGCAGTTCGTCGTCCGCCGGATCTCCCAGCTGGCCCGCTGGGACCGCGAGCGGCAGCAGAACCCGCGCGGCGCGGCCGCCCAGCGCCGCCCCGAGCCGGTCCAGCCGCAGCGCCCCGCCCAGCCCGCGTTCCGGCTCAACCCGCGCGACCCGGCCCAGTTCGTCGAGCGGGAGCTGCTCAAGCTCGCGCTGCAGCACCCGGACCTGGTCAGCCCGGCCTTCGACCACTACGGCGAGGACGAGTTCCCGACCCCGCCGTACACCGCCGTCCGGCAGGCCATCGCCAAGGCCGGCGGCGCCGCGTACGGGGCGACCCTGCCCGACTTCACCAGCGCGGTGCGCGAGGCGGCCCCGGACGACCGGGTGCGCTCGCTGGTCACCGAGCTGACCGTGGAGCCGGTGCGCTCGCGCCGCAAGGCGGACGCGGTCTACGCGGGGGAGTTCCTGGTCAAGCTGCGCCTGCTGGCGGTGGACCGGCGGATCACCGAGGTCCGCGGCTACCTCCAGCGGCTCGGCCCCCGGGCCGAGGCCGAGCAGCTGCACGCGGTGCAGACCGAGCTGTGGCAGCTCCAGCAGTACGGTGACCAGCTGAAGAGCCGGGGTGCGGCGGGGCTGTGACGCCCGGCGCGCCGTTCGTCGCAGGACCTGCACACAGAAAACCGGCGCACGAGTCTCGGCCGCGGAGTGTGGCGTACCGCACACTGGAGGGCGCCCACCTCCGTCCAGCGCGGGTCCGCCAGAGTCGCGCCCGCCCCGAGGGGATGCCCGTGGAGCACGGCCTCGTCGCAGCGACCACCACCAGCACGCGCGTGAACCCCGCCGGACCGGCGGGGGCCGGGGAGCAGGAGACCCACCACGGCCGGGCCGGGGCGGCGCCCCCGGACGGCGCCCGGGTCCCGGCCCAGGGCCTGCCGGAGGGCCACCCGGACAGTCCGGACGTCTCGGACGTCTCGGATGGACCGGACGGTTCGGAGCCGGAGCCCGGGCCAGGGCCCGGGGCCGGAGCGCGGGTCGGGGCCGAGGACACCGGGCCGGCCGCCGACCTGCTGCGCCAGTACCTGCGGGAGATCGGCCGGATCCGCCTGCTCACCGCCGAGGAGGAGGTCGAGCTGGCTCGCCGGGTGGAGGCCGGCCTCTTCGCCGAGGAGCGGCTGAACGGCGACCCGCCGCCGCCCGACCCGCTGGCCGGCGAGCTGGACACCCTGGTGGTGCGGGGCCGGATCGCCAAGCGCCGGCTGATCGAGGCGAACCTGCGGTTGGTGGTCTCCGTCGCCAAGCGCTACGTCGGCCGCGGGCTGACCCTGCTGGACCTGGTCCAGGAGGGCAACCTGGGCCTGATCCGGGCGGTGGAGAAGTTCGACTACACCCGCGGCTTCAAGTTCTCCACGTACGCGACCTGGTGGATCCGGCAGGCGATGAGCCGGGCGCTGGCCGACCAGGCCCGGACGATCCGGGTGCCGGTGCACGTGGTCGAGCTGATCAACCGGGTGGTCCGGGCGAAGCGCGGCCTGCTCCAGGAGCGCGGCGTGGAACCGACGGCGGCCGAGATCGCCGCCGCCCTGGAGCTGACCGAGGAGCGGGTGCGCGAGCTGCTCCGGCTGGCCCAGGAACCGATCTCGCTGCACACCCCGGTCGGCGAGGAGGAGGACGTCGCGCTCGGGGACCTGATCGAGGACGCCGACGCCGCCTCGCCCGCCGAGTCCGCGACCTTCCTGCTGCTGCGCCAGCACCTGGAGGCCGTGCTGGCCACCCTGGGCGAGCGGGAGCGCCAGGTGGTCCAGCTCCGCTACGGGCTGGACGACGGGCGCCCGCGCACCCTGGAGGAGATCGGGGCGGTGTTCGGCGTGACGCGGGAGCGGATCCGGCAGATCGAGTCGAAGACCCTGGTCAAGCTCCGCGACCACGCCTACGCCGAGCAGCTGCGCGGCTACCTCGACTAGCCGACGGCCGGGGCCGGGGCGGCCGGCACCGCCGGGGACGGAGCCGCGGACCCGGCCGGCGCCGCCGGGTCGGCCGAGGTGGGGTCGGCCGAGGCGGACTCGGTCGGCGCCGGGTCGGCCAGGGTGGCCGGGGCCGGGGTCGTGGGCGCCGCCGCGCCGGTGCCCGGCGGGGGAGAGGCGGGGCCGATCGGGATCGGGGTGGAGTCCACCACCATGGCCAGGTCGGACACCGCCGCGGTGCAGTCGTGGCCGTCCGGCTGGTAGCCGCAGACCTGGAAGGTGACGGTCGGGTCCGCCGCGTTCAGCATCGGCGAGTAGTTGTCGTAGCCCCAGTGGATGAGGGCCGTCTCGCTGTCGCCGGTGCTGTCGGTGATCGTCGCGTAGTCCTTGGGCTGGCCCTCGGTGATGGCGCCCCAGGCGGCCTGGCAGGTCCGGCTGTACCGGAGGTAGACGACCCGCTTGCCGATCACCTGGGTCTGCAGGGTCCGGGCGTCCTTGCCGCAGCCGGTGGTCTTCGGGTCCTTGTGCGCGCAGCCGACGGCCCGGCAGGTCGGGGAGGCCGGGACGGGCTTGGCGCTGGGGGAGACGTCGGCGGTGGGCTCGTCCGCCGCCGCGGCCTCCCCGTCGTGCCGGCTGATCCGCAGGCCCACCAGCACCAGCAGCAGCGCCAGCACGGCCGCACCGGAGACCAGCGCCACCGGGCGCCGCCACCAGACCACGGCGGGCTCCCGGACCGGCTCCTCCCGGACCGGCTCCTCCTCGACCGCGGGCACCTTTCCAGCGGCGGCCACCGGGGTCTCCTCGGCGACGCCCGGCGGCGTCACCACCTCGGTCGGGGCGACCACCTCGGCCGGCCCCGCCACCGCCTGCCGCCACAGCGTCCGCAGCACGGCCCCGTCGCACTCGACCGCCCCGACCAGCGCGTCCAGCGCCTGCTCGGTGACGATCCGCTTGCCGTTGAGCCAGCGCTCCCAGGAGGCCCGGCTGTAGTGCGTCCGGGCGGCCAGCTCGGACAGCGACAGTCCGGCGGCGTCCTTGACGGCCCGGAGCTCCTCCGCCAGGCGTCTGGCGGGCTCGGACAGCTCCTCGGGCAGCTGCTTCCAGGCGGAACCCATGGGGGCGCTCCAAATTCGAGAAACGGGGGACGGGAAACGGGTGAGCGGCAGGGCCCCGGCCCGGGCCGTTCGGCGTCTCCGCTTCTCCAACCTGATCGGCCTGGCGTCCCAAACCCCAGGTCATGGCGCTGAGACGGACGGAAGTGTCTCACAACCCCCGGAGACGCTCGCACCATCACGCGGTCATCGTGCAGAGTTCTCTGGCCGGTGCGGTCCACCCGTCGGTGGAACCGTTCGGACGCCGTTCGATCACCCGTCGTCGGACCGCACCCGCTCCCGGTTCCCCCACCGTTCCGAGGCAGCCTCGCGGGGGGAGGCTGCCCCGGGACGACCGGGATGCTCCGGCGGGGAGGGCGCTTCGCCGCGCCCTCCCCGCCGTGAGGTCTCCCCGGGTGTGCGAACGGTCAGTGGTGGAAGCCGGGCCGGGCCGGCACCCCGAGCTCCCTGAGCGGGACGGGCTGGCGCCGCAGCTCCGGCAGCAGCCGGTCGAGGTCGGCCAGCAGCAGGTCGGCGAGGTCCCGGGAGAAGCCGTTGCGGCAGACCACCCGGAGCACCGACAGGTCCTCCCGGTTCGCCGGGAAGCTGTACGCGGGCACCTGCCAGCCGCGCTCGCGCAGCCGCCGTGAGACGTCGAACACGTCGAACGGGAGGTCCCCCTCGGTGGTGAAGGCGAACACCGGCACCTGGTCGCCCCGGGTCAGCAGCCGGAAGCCGTCCAGCCGCCCGATCCGTTCGGCCAGGTAGCTCGCGACCTCGCGGCAGGCGCCCTGGACGGCGCGGAAGCCCTCCCGGCCGAGCCGCAGGAAGACGAAGTACTGGGCCACCACCTCGGCGCCGGGCCGGGAGAAGTTGAGCGCGAAGGTCGGCATCTCGCCGCCCAGGTAGTTGACCCGGAACACCAGCTCCTCCGGCAGCGCCTCGCCGTCGCGCCAGAGCGCCCAGCCGACGCCCGGGTACACCAGGCCGTACTTGTGGCCGGAGGTGTTGATCGAGGCCACCCGGGGCAGCCGGAAGTCCCAGACCAGCTCCTGGTCGAGGAAGGGGGCCACCATGCCGCCGGAGGCGCCGTCCACGTGCACCGGGACGTCGGTGCCGGTGCGCTCCTGGAAGGCGTCCAGGGCCGCGCAGATCTCCGCGACCGGCTCGTAGGAGCCGTCGAAGGTGGAGCCGAGCACACCGACCACGCCGATGGTGTTCTCGTCGCACAGGGCGACCGCCCGCTCGGCGTCCAGGTGGAAGCGGTCGCCCTCCATCGGCGCGGTGCGGGCCTCGATCTCCCAGAAGTTGCAGAACTTCTCCCAGCAGACCTGCACGTTGACGCCCATCACCAGGTTGGGCCGGGCACCGGCGGCGTAGCGGTCGGGGTTGCGGCGCATCCAGCGGCGCTTGAGCGCCATGCCGGCCAGCATGCAGGCCTCGCTGGAGCCGGTGGTGGAGCAGCCGACCGCGGCGTCCGGGTCGGGGGCGTGCCAGAGGTCGGCGAGGATCGCCACGCAGCGCCGCTCCAGTTCGGCGGTCTGCGGGTACTCGTCCTTGTCGATCATGTTCTTGTCGAGGCACTCGGTCATCAGCCGGGTGGCCTGGGCCTCCATCGAGGTGGTGACGAAAGTCGCCAGGTTGAGCTTCGCGTTGCCGTCCAGCATCAGTTCGTCGTGGATCAGCTGGTACGCGGTGTCGGCCGGGACGGGGCCCTCGCCGAGCCGGTGCAGCGGCGGGGCCAGCTTCATCGCGCCCAGCGGGTCGGCGACGGTCGGGTACGGGCCGATGCTCAGCCGGCGGTCGCCGCCGGCCCCCTGGTGCAGCGCCATGGCGTCCTGCCGCCCTTCGCTCCGGTGGCCGTGTCCCGTCCCACGCTGCCACCGGGCGCCGGGTGACGCATCCGCACGGTCCGTCGGCCCCGACCCCGGGTCAGGCGGCGGCCTCCGGGTGGATCTGGTCGCGGGCGGCCCGGTACTGCCGGCGCACCGCCGAACCGATCGCCAGGTCCTGCTCCCCGTCCGGCTCGACGGTCTCGGCGTCCGGCAGCTCCCACTCCGGGGGCTCCGGGGTGCCGGCCAGCGCCCAGGCCGCCTGCCGGGCGGCCCCGCGGGCGGCGTGCGCGCCCGGCGGCGGCACCACGACCGGGACGCCGAACAGCATCGGGGCGATGTGCCGGACGGCGGGCAGCCGCCCGGCCGTGCCGAGCAGGAACACCCGCTTCACCGCGACGCCCTGGGCGCGCAGCACGTCGAGGGCGTCGGCGATGTTGCACAGCATGCCCTCGACGGCGGCCCGGGCCAGGTGCTGAGGGGTCATCGCCTCGGCCCGCAGACCCGTCAGGGTGCCGGCCGCGTGCGGCAGCGCGGGGGTGCGCTCGCCGTCCAGGTAGGGCAGCAGCACCAGGCCGTAGGCGCCGGGGGAGGAGTGCAGGGCGAGGTCGCTCAGGCCCTCCAGGTCCCGGCCGAGCATCGCGGCGGTGGAGCGCAGCACCTGGGCGGCGTTGAGGGTGGCGACCATCGGCAGGTGCCGGCCGCTGGCGTCGGCGAAGGAGGAGACCAGGCCGGAGGCGTCCACCACGGCCTCCTCGTGCACCGCGAAGATCGTCCCGGCGCTGCCGAGCGAGACCACCGCGTCGCCCGGGCCGAGGCCCAGGCCCAGCGCGGCGGCCATGTTGTCCCCGGTGCCGGCCGAGATCAGCAGGCCCTCGGGGGTGTGCCCGGCGGGTTCGGCCGGCGGCAGGACGTCGGGCAGCCGGAGCTCGTGGCCGAGCGCCAGCTCGACCAGGTCCTGCCGGTACTCGCCGGTGATCGGCGACCAGTAGCCGGTGCCGGAGGCGTCGCCGCGGTCGGTGGTGCGGCGCTTGGGGTGGCCGAGCAACTGCCAGACCAGCCAGTCGTGCGGCAGCAGCACCTCGGCGACCCGGCGGGCGTTGGCCGGCTCGAACTCGGCCAGCCAGCGCAGCTTGGCGATGGTGTAGGTGGGCGCGGGCACGGCGCCGATCGCGGCGGTCCAGGCGGCCGGGCCGCCGAGGGCGTCCAGCAGCTTGGCGGCGGCGCCGCTGGAGCGCGGGTCGTTCCACAGCAGCGCCGGGCGGACCTGCACCCCGCCCGCGTCCAGGCCGATCATCCCGTGCTGCTGGGCGCTGACCCCGATCGCCCGGACGCCCTCCAGCAGGCCGCCGGTCGCGGCGTCGCCGAGCGAGTGCAGCCAGACCTGCGGGTCGGCCTCGCCCGGGCGCAGGTCCTGGTCCTCGGGGACGGGGTGCGGGGCCTTGCCCGAGCGCAGGACGGCACCGGTGTCGGCGTCGCACGCGACGATCCGGGTGCGGTTGGTCGAGCTGTCTATCCCCGCGACGATGGCCATGTCGAGATCATGCCTCAGCCCGGCCCGGGACGCGTCCGGGCCGGGTGAGCCGTTGCCGGTTCGCGACCCCGGGGTGGGGTCCGCTTCGCCCTGGCGTCACCTTCCCGTCACGGGCGGAAGGTACCCCAGCCGTCGTCCTCCGCCCGGGAGCGGTTGAAGTACGGCACCCGGTCGGTGACGGCGTTCGGCAGCCGGTCGCCGACCCGGTCCGCGACCGCGCCGGCCGCCCTCCCGGCCACCGCCCCGGCCTGCTGGCGGGCCCGGTCGGTCGCGCTCCGGACCGCGGGGTTCCGGGCGATCTGCTGGGTGACCTTGGCGATCTGTTCGTAGCGCCGGCGCCCGGCCCGCGAGCCGAGGACGTAGCCGGCCGCGAAACCCGCGGCCAACGACAGCTTCCACATGGTCGGATCCACCCTCTCCTGGCGGCCTCTGCCGCATTGCCCTACCCGTCCGTCGGGACGGCGAACCGTCCGCGCCCCAGCATCCCCGCCCCCGTCGCCGGGCGCGCGCGGGGCACGCCGGGCGCCGGCCGGGCGGCAACCGGGGAAAGCGATTGGCGGACCACCCCCCCGAGTGCGCTAATGTATGTCCCGCAGCGAGCGCCGAGGAGCCCGGGAAACCGGGGGCCGAGGCGGAAGCCGATCCCCCATAGCTCAATTGGCAGAGCAGCCGACTGTTAATCGGCAGGTTATTGGTTCGAGTCCAATTGGGGGAGCTCGGGAGAAGGCCCTTCGGGGCTCTGTTCCCGTCCGTGGTGCGGAAGTTGAGTACCGCGATCCCGCATAGCTCAATTGGCAGAGCAGCCGGCTGTTAACCGGCAGGTTATTGGTTCGAGTCCAATTGCGGGAGCTGCACCGGGTCCGCCCGGTGACTGCTCAGAGCGAAGGCCCCTCGGTCGACCGGGGGGCCTTCGTGTTGTCCCCGCCCGGATCCGCGGCGTGACGTACGACACCACGGGGGTGCCGCCCAGGCCTGGCATCGCTCGGCGACGCCCGGGTCAGGCGGTCGCCCTCCGGTAGAGGTCGGCGACCCGCTGGTCGAAGGTGACGCTGTACGAGGTGCCGGGGGTGCTCCCGCCCTCCTGGTAGCCGCCGATCACGCCGACCACCGCGCCGTCCCCGGCGACCCACGGGCTGCCGCTGGTGCCGTCGGTGTAGCCGCCGCAGTCGAAGCGCTCCTGGGTGGCGCTCTGCGAGCTGGTGCGGGCGGCACAGGTGATCGGCTCGTCGCTCTCGTTCGGGTAACCGGTGACCGAGACGGACAGCCCGAAGCCCTGCCCGGTGCCGAGCGGGTTGCCGCCGACCGCGTCCTCGACCTGCCGGCCGCCGACCGCGCCCACGGTGACGAACGCCACGTCGTACTCGGGGTCGTCGTCGGCCGCCCAGCGCGGGTCGACGGTGATCGCCTGCACCGGCCAAGTCCCGTACGGGGTGGCGCCGTTGCGGTAGCCGGGGGTGAACACCAGGCCGTCCAGCAGGCCGATCCGGCGGGTCTGCACGCAGTGCGCCGCGGTGACCAGCAGATTGCGCCGGGGGCTGTGCACCACGCTCGCGGTGCAGGCCCGCGGGCCCTGCGCGGTGTGGATGGAGAGGGTGCCGACCCGGTCCCCGGCGGGGCTCCGCTGCGCGACCTCGGCCGTGGGCCCCCCGTCCTGGCCGCCGCACGCGGTGCCGACGGCCAGCAGCAGGGCGGCCAGCGCGACCGTTCGTGCCGGGCGCGCGGGCCGGGCCGGGCGGGAGGCCATCGGGGCTCCGTCTCGTTCCTCGGGGCGGGCACCGGGGCCGTGCGTTCCGCCGTTCGTGAGGAAGATCTACCAGGCCGCGCCCGGCGGCGCCAGCGCCGGGTGCCCGCCCGCCCTCCGCCCGCCCTCCGCCCGCCGTTCGTCAGCCGGTGGCGCGGTCGTACAGGGCCTGGACGCGGTCGCCGAAGTAGCTGCTGTACGAGGTGTCCGGGCTCGCGCCGCCCTCCTGGTAGCCGCCGATCACGCCGACCACGGTGCCGGTCCTGGTGGCCGGGTCGAAGTCGGTGACCCACGGGCTGCCGCTGGTGCCGCCGGTGTAGTCGGGGCAGTCGATCCGCAGCTGGGTGGGGCTCTGCCGGGCGGTGGTGGTGGCGCAGGTGATCGGGACGCCGCTGCTGCTCGGGTAGCCGGTGACCTTCACCGGGAGCCGGTAACCGCGGTTGACGCCCAGCCGGTTGGCGCCGAGCACCTGCTGGACCTGCCGCCCGCCCTGCGCCTGGACGACCGCGAAGGCGACGTCCACGTCCGGGTCGGCGTGGTCGCTCCAGCCCTCGTCCACGGTGACGGCCAGCAGCGGCCAGACGCCGCTGGGGGTCTCGCCGTCGCGGTAGCCGGGGACGAAGACCAGGTCGGCGCGCCGGCCGAGCCCCGGGTCCCAGACGCAGTGGGCGGCCGTGACGACGAGGTTGAGCCCGGCGCTGTCGACCACGCTGGCGGTGCAGAAGTGGTCGCCGTCGGCGTTGCGCGTGAACACCGCGCCGACCAGGCCGTTGAGCACGGACGGCTTGGCGGTGCGGGTGACCCCGGTGTGCCGGCCGGCCGCGTCCCGGAGCCGCTGCCGGTTCCAGCCGTGGCTGTCGGGGGCGGCGCCGGCGGGCGGTGCCGAGGTGACGGTCGGGGCGCCCCCGCCCGGCCCGGCCGCGGTGGTGCAGCCCGCCGCGGCCAGCACCAGGGCGAACACCGCGGCCGCCGCCCCCGTCCCACGTGTCGTCATCCGCCCAGGCTGCCCCGTAAGGGTGCCCCGCCGCCACCCGGGCTGCGCCGCCCGGGAGGTGCGCACCCTCCCGCACCCAGCTGCGCCCCCGGCGCGCACCACGGGTGATCGACCGGCTATGCTGCCCGGGACGGCCTCGCTGGGGCCGTCTGCTGCTGCCGTGCCGACGACCGGCGCGCGCGGCGAACCGGGGCGGTAGCTCAGCCGGTTAGAGCAGGGGACTCATAATCCCTTGGTCGTGGGTTCGAGTCCCACCCGCCCCACCTCGCACAGCCGACGGACTGTCCGACGACGTCCGCCCTGACCTGCGCAAACGCCCGAAGGGCACGCAGGCACTCTAGCGCCCGGAGCTTCCGGAGCCCGTTCCGACACCCGGAGTTCACCCGCCCAGTGGACCTGCCGCGCGCGGCCGCGGGCGGATGTCACGCCCGCCGGCCCGGGTGGCCGGCGGAGCGCAGCACGGCCGCCGCGGTCCCCAGGGCGGTCGCGGCGAGGCCCCAGACCCGCCCCGGCGGACGCGGCACCGGCCGGGCCGGACCGGCGGACGGCCCCGGCGCGGGAACCGGCCCCGGCGCCCGCCCCGACAGCCGGGCCGCGGCGTGCCAGCGGGCCTCCCACACAACCTCGTCACCGCCGCACGCCCGGACGTGGGCGAGGGTCACGGTGAGGGTGGGCAGCCGGTCGCCCGAGGCGGCGGCCGACAGCGCGCTCGGGGAGACGTGCGCCCGGGCGGCCATGGCCCGGTAGACCGGGCCGCCGGCCGCTCGGCGCAGCGCCCGCAGCTCACCGGCGAAGCGTTCGACCGGCCCGGCCTCCGGTTCCAGCGGCTGGGCTCTCCGCCGTTTCGCACGGATGCCCCCGACCCGACCCTGGCGGCGTGCGCAGAAAAAGTGATATCACTTTGATGGCACAAGCGAACACTCGCCCTGGGGGAGATCAGTCTCATGACCACACCGCGTTCCACCGTCGAGGACGGCCCCGTCCTGGACCTCCCGGTCCCCAAGATCACCGAACGGGTCATCACCGGGGCGGCCGGCCTGCCGGTGCTCGGCGGCTCGCTGCTCGGCCTGCTCGCCGGGATCGGCGCGATCGTCGCCGGTGCGGCCCAACTATCCTCCAGGACCAGTGGGTTGGGCATCGCGCTGGTGGTCGCCGGGCC
The DNA here is from genome assembly GCF_040609095.1 of Kitasatospora sp. NPDC004799. Taxonomy (NCBI): domain Bacteria; kingdom Bacillati; phylum Actinomycetota; class Actinomycetes; order Kitasatosporales; family Streptomycetaceae; genus Kitasatospora; species Kitasatospora sp. NPDC004799. The sequence continues at coordinate 19,339 of NZ_JBEXJK010000013.1, read as the reverse complement.
GCTGCTGGTGCTCGGCTCGCTGCTGCTGACCTTCGGGCTGACGGTGGTCTCGCCCGGCCAGGCCCGGGTGGTCCAGCTGCTCGGGCACTACCGGGGCACCGTCCGCGCCGAGGGCCTGACCTGGCTGAACCCGTTCACCAACCGCCGGCACATCTCGCTGCGGATCCGCAACCACGAGACCGAGACCACCAAGGTCAACGACGCGGACGGCAACCCGATCGAGATCGCCGCCGTGGTGGTCTGGCAGGTCGAGGACACCGCGATGGCGATGTTCGAGGTGGACGACTACGTCGACTTCGTCGCCATCCAGACCGAGACGGCCGTGCGGCACATCGCCACCAGCTACCCGTACGACGCCCACCACGAGGGCCAGTTGTCGCTGCGCGACGGTGCGGACGAGATCGCCCGCAAGCTCTCCGCCGAGATCGCCGCCCGGGTCGCCTCGGCCGGTGTGCGGGTCGTCGAGTCCCGGATCACCAGGCTCGCGTACGCTCCGGAGGTCGCCCAGGTGATGCTCCAGCGCCAGCAGGCCGGGGCCGTGGTGGCGGCGCGCAGGCTGATCGTCGAGGGCGCCGTCGGCATGGTCGAGGAGGCACTGGAACGGCTCGCCGAACGCGATGTCGTGGACCTGGACGAGGAGCGCAAGGCCGCCATGGTGAGCAACCTCCTGGTGGTGCTCTGCGGCGAACGCGGCACCCAGCCCGTCGTGAACACGGGCTCCCTCTACCAGTAAAGGCGAGGCCTTGGCGACGGAACGGAAGAAGCTCCTGCTGCGACTGGACCCTTCAGTTCACGACGCACTCGCCCGATGGGCCGCGGACGACCTGCGCAGCACCAACGCGCAGATCGAGTTCCTGCTCCGCCGCGCCCTCGGCGACGCGGGCCGGATGCCCGGCGGCGCGGCCCGGCTTCCCCGGCGCGGACGCCCGCCCAAGCAGAGCCCGGCCGAGGACGCCCCGGCCGGGGAGAGCCCGGCCGGGGACGACCCCGAGCCCGGCGGCTCCGAAGAGAGCTGACCGGCGGCCGGGCACACGAAGACCTTTCGGAGACCGACATGGACCTGCCCGCCACCCTCCCCGAGAAGCTGTACCTGCTCGCCTACGACCCGCGGCGCCGGCGGACCACCCAGCACTCCTCGCTCAACCTGCTGCTGCAGGCGGCGGCGCTGACCGAGCTGCTGCGCCGGGGCCTGCTGGCCGAGGAGGGCCGCAAGGCCGTCGCCCGGGTCCGCGGCAAGGACCTCGAAGTCGGCCTCGACCCCTGCAGCGCCCGCCTGTTGGGCCAGATCAGGGCGGCCCGGCCGGCCAGCTGGAACGCGTGGGTCGGCCGCGCCAGGAGCACCGGACGGGACCAGCCGATCCGCCGGGTCCGGGACGGCCTGGTGGACTCCGGCCGGATCACCGTCCGGCCGCACCGGGTGGCCGGGTTGTTCCCGGTGACCCTGGTCACCCCGGCCGACCCGGGGGGCCGCGAGGCGCTGGCGGCCTCCGTCGCCGGGGCGCTGAAGGGACCGCTCAGCCGGGTCGACCCGGCCGACGCGGCGCTGACCGCCCTGGTCGCGGCGGGGAAGCTCCGCTCGGTCCTGAGCGCCGGGGAACGCCGGGAGCACCAGGGCAGGATCGCGAAGCTGGCCCCGGCGGCCGGCCCGGTCCCGCGCGCGCTCGGCACGGCGCTGGCCTGGCGGCTGGCGGGCCACGCGGCGGAGAGCGCGGCCCTGGGCTGACGGGCCTGACGGGCCTGACGGGCCGTTCAGGGGGGTGACGGCCCGCGCGAAGGGGAGTGGAGCCCGGTCGCCGGTCGGCGGCCGGGCTCCGCGCGTCCGCCTATGCTGGCCGGATGCTCGAACCCGCCCTGCTGCCGACCCCGCTGGTGGACTGCACCGACGAGGCCTTCGCCCGGGCCGGGGTGGAGCTGCGGCTGAAGCGCGACGACCTGCTGCACCCGACCGTCCCCGGCAACAAGTGGCGCAAGCTGGCGCCCAACCTGGCCGCCGCCGTGGAACAGGGCCACACCCGGCTGCTGACCTTCGGCGGCGCCTACTCGACCCATCTGCGGGCCGTCGCGGCCGCCGCCGGGGCGCTCGGGCTGGAGAGCGTCGGGCTGGTCCGCGGCGAGGAGCTGGCCGACCGGCCGCGCAACTGGTCGCTGCGGGCCGCCGAGGCGGCGGGGATGCGGCTGGAGTTCCTGACCCGGGCCGAGTACCGGGAGGCCACCGGCCGGGCCGGGGGAGAGCACGGCGCGGATGCCCCGCTCCGCCGCTGGGGCCGCTGCCTGGTGCTCCCGGAGGGCGGCTCCAACGCCCTGGCCGCCGTCGGCGCGGCCGCGATCCCGGCCGAACTGCCCGACCTCGGCGCGCGGGACGTGGTCTGCTGCCCGGTCGGCACCGGCGGCACCCTGGCCGGCATCGCGGCCGGCCTGCCGACCGGTGCGCGGGCGCTCGGGGTGGCCGTGCTGCGCGGCGGCGAGGGCTACCTGGAGGCGGAGGTCGCCCGGCTGCACCGGGCCGCGTACGGACGCGGGTTCGACAACTGGCGGATCGACCACGACCACCACGGCGGCGGCTACGGCCGGGTGCCGGCGGAGCTGGCGGCCTTCGCCGAGCGGTTCGAGCGCCGCCACGGCGTCCCGCTGGAGCGCCGCTACGTCGCCAAGCTGCTCGCCGCGCTGGCCGACCTGGCGGCGGCGGGCGCCTTCCCGCCCGGGACCCGCCTCACCGCCGTCGTCACCGGGCTGCCGGACCCGGAGTAGCACCCGTTCCCGGGCTCCCGTCCCCGGGGCATGGTCGGGTCTCGTCGGCCGATCAGCCGAAGGTCAGATTGGCGCACGGGTCGCTGTCGGCGTTGCGGGTGTTCTCCGCTATGCCGGTGGGGACGCCGCTCGGGACGGCGCCGGGAGTGCTGCCCGCGGTGGCGCCCGGGGCGGGGACGCCCGCCGCGGCACCGGCCGGGGCGCCGGGCTCCGGGCTCGGGGCGGCCGCCGAGTCGATCCGGGTGCCCGCCGCGCGGTAGTCCGCGCCGAGGGTGACGGTGATCGCCTCCGAGCCGGGCTCCTCGACCGCCCTGGCCCCGGGGAAGAGCGCCGCGACCTGGTCGGCGGTGGCCTTCAGCGCGGGGTCGTAGGAGACCAGGGTGGCCTGCTGGCCGGGGGAGTTGGAGCCGAGCGCGACGTTCCGGAAGCCGCGCGCCTTGAGCGTCTCGGCGCCGGAGCCGGCCAGGCCGGGCGTGCCGACCCCGTTGACCACGGTGACCGGCACCGCGGCCTGCTCCGGGGTGAGCGCGGGCAGCGGGGCCCCCGGGGCGGTCGCGGCGCCCGGGGCGGCGGTGGGGGAGGAGGTCACCTGGCCCGTCCCGGAGGTGCTCTGCCCGTCCAGCGTGCGGTCCTCGCGCAGCAGCTTCCAGAGGGCGTCGGCGTCCGGCTGGACCAGCCGCACCCGGTCGCCGGCGAAGCGCCAGGGGGCGGTGACGAAGGAGACGTCGGAGAGCTTGATGTCCTCGATCGAGCGGGCGAAGTCCACCAGCTTCATCGCGGTGCCCAGCCCCTCGTCCACGGTGAGCGACTTGGTGGCCGCGTCGGCCAGCGGCAGCAGGGTGGGCAGCGAGAAGCCCTGGCTCTGCACCTTCCGGATCATCGAGGAGAGGAAGGCCTGCTGGCGCTTCATCCGGCCTATGTCGGAGTTGTCGCCGATGCCGTGGCGGATCCGCAGGTAGTCCACCGCGGACTGGCCGGAGAGCTTCTGGAGGCCCTTCTTGAGGTGGATGCCGTACTCGTTGACGTCGTTGGGCACGCAGGCGTCCACACCGCCCACGGCGTCGGACATCGCGGCCGCGCCCTTGAAGTCGACCACCACGGTGTGGTCGATCCGCAGCCCGGTGAGCTTCTCGACGGTGTTCTGGGTGCAGGCCGGGTTGCCGTTGGGGGCCAGGCCCACGGTGAAGGCGGAGTTGAACATCTGGTCGGTCTTCGGCGTCGTCCAGGTGCCGTTCGGCAGCTTGCAGGACGGGATGGTGACCAGGGTGTCGCGGGGGATCGAGACGCCGACGGCGTGCTTGTGGTCGGCGTAGATGTGCACCAGGATCGCGGTGTCCGAGTGGCCGACGCCCTCGTCACCGCCGCCCAGCGAGTCGTTGCCCGCGTCGCGGGTGTCCGAACCGAGCAGCAGCACGTTGACCGGGACGGAGGCGCCGGGGGTGGCCGGGACGGGGGCCGGCGGGCGCTCGGTGGCGACGCCGCCGGGGTCGAAGGTGGTGATGTTGTTGTCCAGCCGGTGGTAGAACCAGGCCCCACCGCCCACGACCGACAGCACCAGTACGGCGGCCACGCCGATGGCGGTGCGCAGGTAGCGGCGCCGACGCGTGCTGCTGCTCATCCTCCGTGCCCCCCGTCTTCAGGTATCTCGCGTTCGGATGTTCGAACGTTAGACGTTCCGGAAGGCGGTTCGGTTACCCCCCTGGGGCCTACGGATAGCCCGCTGGGCCTGTGATGCTGCTCACGCGCCGGGGCCGGAGGCGCCCGCGAGCATCCGGCGGAGCAGGTCGCGCAGGGCCGTCCGCTCGTCCGGGCCGAGCGCGGCCAGCGGCTCGCGGGCGAAGTTCAGCGACTCGCGCAGTTCCTCGGAGGCGGCGGCGCCGGTGTCGGTGGCGGCGACCAGCTTGACCCGGCGGTCGTGCCGGTCGGCCTCGCGGGTGACGAAACCGCGCGATTCGAGCCGGTCCACGATGCCGGTGATGTTGGACGGCTCGCAGCTGAGGGTCTGGGCGATCTGGCGCATCGGCATCGGACCGCGCCGCAGCAGGGCGAGCACCTTGGCCTGGGCGCCGGTGAGCGAGCGGGCCGCGGCGGCGTCCTCGTACTCGCGGTGGAACAGCGCGACCAGGTTGGCCATCAGGTCGACGACCTCGCGGGTGATCTCGTCGGGCTGCTGCGTGGCGTCCTCGATCGGCTGAGTCTCCATGGTCGAGAGTCTACCTGAAAAGTTGACAAGGTGAACCTTTCATGCCCATCGTTACTTCAGTTGCTCAACCTTTCAGGTGCCCGAACCGCACCTGGGCAGCACCCGAACCCGCACCCGAACCGCAAGGAGTGCCCCCGATGGCAGAGCAGACCGCCGCCGCCCCCTCGACCGCCCGCGAATGGCACCTCGCCGCCCGCCCGCAGGGCTGGCCGGTGCCCGCCGACTTCGCCCTGGTCGAGGCCCCGGTCCGGACCCCGGGCCCGGGCGAGATCCTGGTCCGCAACGCCTACCTCTCGGTGGACCCGTACATGCGGGGCCGGATGAACGACGTGAAGTCGTACGTCCCGCCGTTCCAGCTCGGCCAGGCCATGGACGGCGGCGCGGTCGGCTACGTCGTCGCCTCCGAGGCGGAGGGCTTCGCCCCGGGCGACGCGGTGCTGCACGGCCTCGGCTGGCGCGAGTACGCGACCCTGGACGCCACCCGCGCGGTCAAGGTCGACCCGGCCGCCGCCCCGCTCTCCGCCTACCTCGGCGTGCTCGGCATGCCGGGCCTGACCGCCTACGCCGGCCTGCTCGCCGTCGGCGGCCTCAAGGAGGGCGACAAGGTCTTCGTCTCCGGCGCGGCCGGCGCGGTCGGTTCGCTGGTCGGCCAGATCGCCAGGCTCAAGGGCGCCTCGCTGGTGGTCGGTTCGGCCGGCTCGGCGGAGAAGGTGGCCAAGCTGGTGGACGAGTACGGCTTCGACGCGGCCTTCAACTACAAGGACGCCCCGGTCGCCCAGCAGCTCGCCGAGGCCGCCCCGGACGGCATCGACCTCTACTTCGACAACGTCGGCGGCGACCACCTGGAGGCCGCGATCGGCGCGCTGAACGCGCACGGCCGCGCGGTGCTCTGCGGCGCGATCGCCCAGTACAACGACACCACCGCGCCCGCCGCCCCGCGCAACCTCGCGCTCGCCATCGGCAAGCGGCTGCGCCTGGAGGGCATGCTGGTGGCCGACCACGCCGGACTGCAGCCGCAGTTCGTCGCGGAGGTGGCCGGCTGGCTGACGTCCGGTGAACTGCGCACCGAGGAGACCGTGGTGGACGGTTTCGAGAACGCGACCGAGGCCTTCCTCGACCTGCTGCGCGGCGTCAACACCGGCAAGATGGTCGTCCGCCTGGACGGCTGACGCGCCGTCAGGAGCGCTGACCGCCCCGCCGCCCCGACCGGGCGGCGGGGCGGTCTGCTGTGGGGCGGTCCGCGGTCGGGTGCGGGCGCTCCGGCCGCACTACCGCATTCCGGTCGGATCCGAAAGTGCGTCATCCATCCCGCGGTGCCGCGCGGTACGGTGGTCCCGCCGGCGATGGGGCCGTTCGGGGGAGAGATCCGGCCGAGGGGTAGACCTCGTTGAGGATTCGACTAGCATTGAGCGAAAGCCTGTCCGTTTTGCTCAATTTAGTAGCTTAATGTCGGCTAACGTGGGTAACTGCGGATCGACTGCAGGCACGAGGCAGCTGGGGAAGGCGACCCTCGTCCACAGCCTGGAGGTCCCGGTGACGACACGTGGAGTTCTGTACATCCACTCCGCGCCCCGCGCGCTGTGCCCGCACGTCGAGTGGGCCGTCGCGGGGGTGCTCGGTGTGCGGGTGAGCCTGGACTGGATCCGCCAGCCGGCCGCACCCGGGCATTGGCGTGCCGAGCTCTCCTGGCAGGGGGAGCCCGGTACGGCTTCGAAGCTCGCCTCCGCCCTGCGCGGCTGGCAGTTGATGCGGTACGAGGTGACCAGCGAGCCCTCCGCCACGGTGGAGGGGGAGCGGTACAGCAGCACGCCCTCGCTCGGCATCTTCCACGCCGTCACGGGCATCCACGGCGACATCCTGATCCCCGAGGACCGGCTGCGCGCCGTCCTGGTGCGCGCCCGCAGCGAGGGCGCCGACCTGGAGGCCGAGGTCGCCCGGCTGCTCGGCAAGCCCTGGGACGACGAGCTGGAGCCGTTCCGGTACGCGGGCGAGGGCGCGCCGGTGCGCTGGCTGCACCAGGTGGTCTGAGCCCGCCCCGACGGCCGGACGGACCCGGCGGAGCGGACATGACGAAGGGGCCGGCGCTCGCGGAGAGCGCCGGCCCCTTCGCCGTGGGCGTCAGCGGGTGCGGAAGGCCAGCACCACGTTGTGGCCGCCGAAGCCGAACGAGTTGTTCAGCGCGGCGATCCGGCCCTCGGGCAGCGTGCGGGGCTCGTCGCGGACGATGTCGGCGTCCACGTCCTCGTCCAGCTCGTCCACGTTGATGGTCGGCGGGGCGATCCGGTGGTACAGCGCCAGCACGGTGGCGACGGTCTCGATGCCGCCGGCGCCGCCCAGCAGGTGACCGGTCATCGACTTGGTGGCCGAGACGGCGATGTGGTCGAGGTCGTCGCCCAGCTCCTTGCGCAGCGCCTTCAGCTCGGCGGTGTCGCCCTGCGGGGTCGAGGTGGCGTGCGCGTTGACGTGCACGATCTCGGCCTTGTCCAGCTCGTTGCGCTCGAACAGGTCGGCCAGCGCGCGGGCCACGCCGGCGCCGGTCGGCTCGGGCTGGGCGATGTGGTGGGCGTCCGAGGACAGGCCCTGGCCCACGGCCTCGCAGTAGATCCGGGCGCCGCGCGCCTCGGCGTGCTCGATCGACTCCAGCACGACCACGCCGGCGCCCTCGCCCAGCACGAAGCCGTCGCGGCCCTTGTCGTACGGACGGGAGGCGCGCTCGGGCTCGTCGTTGTTCTTGGACATCGCCATCATGTTGGCGAACGCGGCGATCGGCAGCGGGTGGATCGCCGCCTCGGTGCCGCCGGCCACCACGACGTCGGCGCGGCCGGTGCGGATCATCTCGATCGCGTAGCCGATCGCCTCGGCGCCGGAGGCACAGGCGGAGACGGGGGTGTGTACGCCCGCGCGGGCGCCGACCTCCAGACCGACGTTGGCCGCCGGGGAGTTGGGCATCAGCATCGGGACGGTGTGCGGGGAGACCTTGCGGGCGCCCTTCGCCTTCAGCACGTCGTACTGGTCGAGCAGGGTGGTCACGCCGCCGATGCCGGAGGCGATGACGGCGCCCAGGCGCTCGGGGGCGAGCTTGGAGGACTCGTCGGTGGCGGGCGTCTCGAAGCCGGCGTCGGCCCAGGCCTCGCGGGCGGCGATCAGCGCGAACTGGGCCGAGCGGTCCAGCTTGCGGGCCAGCGGGCGGGGCAGGATCTCGCCCGGCTCGACGGCGGACCTCGCCGCGATCTTCACCGGCAGGTCCTCGGCCCACTCCTCGGTCAGGGCCGCCACGCCGGACCGGCCGGCGACCAGGTTCTCCCAGGTGCTGGCGGCGTCGGCGCCCAGCGGCGTGAAGGCGCCGATACCCGTGACGACCACGGTGCGGTTTTCAGCGGTCACTGGTTTCTTCTTCTCTCACGTGTGCGGGGGGTCGGCGGCGTGGCCGAGGACGGGCCCGGCCGGGCGCCCCGGTGAGGGCGTCCCGGCCGGAGGGTCGGCCGGGCTCGACGAGCCGGGCCGGTGGGTCAGCCCGGGCCGGCGTACGGGACGCCGGACGGGCTGACCGGGTCGAACGAGTCGATCGCTCAGGCGTTGAGGATGTAGTCCACAGCGTCGCCCACGGTCTTCAGGTTCTTGACCTCGTCGTCCGGGATCTTGACGTCGAAGCGCTCCTCGGCGGCCACGACGACCTCGACCATGGACAGCGAGTCGACGTCCAGGTCATCGGTGAAGGACTTGTCGAGCTGGACGTCCTCGGTCGGGATACCGGCGATCTCGTTGACGATCTCGGCGAGACCTTCCAGGACCTCGTCCTTGGTAGCCATACTGGCTGCTCCTCTTCGGTGTTGAACGCGTCCGGCCGGCGGCCGGACACAGGCTTGTGATTCGGGCGAATGCGCCTAGGGGAGAGTAACGACTGCCGCGGCGTACACGAGACCCGCCCCGAACCCGATGATCAGGGCCAGGTCCCCGCTGTGGGCCTCACCGCTCTCCAGCATGCGTTCCATCGCCAGCGGGATGGAGGCCGCGGAGGTGTTGCCGGTCTCGGCGATGTCGCGGGCGACGGGCACCGACTCCGGCAGCTTGAGCGCCTTGATCATGGCATCCGTGATCCGCATGTTGGCCTGGTGGGGGATGAACGCACCGAGCTGGTCGGCGGTGATCCCGGCGGCGTCCAGCGCCTGCTGGGCCACCTTGGCCATCTCCCACACGGCCCAGCGGAAGACCGGCTGGCCGTCCATCTTCAGGGCCGGCCACTTGGTCTCCTCGCCCGCGCCGTTGATCGCGTCGGACTTGGCGAAGGCGGTGTCCCAGGCCTGGGTCTGGGTGATGAGCTCGGACTGCGAGCCGTCCGAGCCCCAGATCAGCTTGCCGATGCCGGGCGTGTCGGACGGGCCGACGATCGCGGCGCCGGCGCCGTCGCCGAAGATGAAGGCGGTGGAGCGGTCCGACTGGTCGGTCAGGTCGCTGAGCCGCTCGACGCCGATGACCAGCACGTACTCGGCGTTGCCGCCGCGGATCATGCCGTCGGCCAGGCCCAGGCCGTAGCCGAAGCCGGCGCAGGCGGCCGAGATGTCGAAGGCCGGGGCGTTGCCGCAGCCGAGCCGCTCGGCGATCTCGGTGGCGATCGCGGGGGTCTGCTTGAGGTGCGAGACGGTCGAGACGATCACGCCGCCGATCCGGTCGGCGGAGATCCCGGCCTGGGCGATGGCCTTGCCGGCGGCCTGGATCGACATCTCGGCGACGGACTCGTCCGGGCCCGCCCAGCGGCGCTCGGCGATCCCGCTGCGGGTGCGGATCCACTCGTCCGAGGAGTCGATCCACTCCAGGACCTCGGAGTTGGGGATCACCCGGACCGGGCGGTAGCCGCCGACACCGAGGATGCGCGAGTACTGGGCGCCGGTCACCGGGCGGATCTGGGGCTTGGTCATGCCTGGGTCTCCTGCTCCTGACCGCCGTGCTCCGCGACGAGCTCGCGGGCCTTGTCCAGATCGGCGGGGGTCTTGAGGGCGAGCGTGGCCACGCCCTTGAGGTTGCGCTTGAGCAGCCCGGTGAGGGTGCCCGCGGGGGACAGCTCGATCACGGCCGTCGCACCCAGCTGTCCGAGGGTCTCCATGCAGAGGTCCCAGCGGACCGGGTTGGAGACCTGCGACACCAGGCGCGCGAGCACCTCGGCGCCGGAGTCCACGACCCCGCCGTCCTTGTTGGAGACGTAGCGGACCTGCGGGTCGGCCGCGGTCAGGCTCGGGGCCAGCTCGGCCAGCCGCTCGACGCCCGGGGCCATGTGCTCGGTGTGGAAGGCGCCGGCCACCTTGAGGGAGACCAGCTTGGCGCGGGCCGGCGGGTCCGCCTTCAGCGCCTCCAGCTGGGCCAGCGTGCCGGCGGCGACGATCTGGCCGCCGCCGTTGTTGTTGGCCGCGGTCAGGCCGTGCTCGGCCAGCTTCGCCGCGACCTCCTCCGGCTCGCCGCCGAGCACGGCGAGCATGCCGGTCTCGGTGACGGCGGCGGCCTCGGCCATGGCCCGGCCGCGCTCACGCACGAAGGTCAGCGCGTCGTGGGCGCTGAGCACCCCGGCGCCGGCGGCGGCGGTGATCTCACCGACGCTGTGGCCGGCCACGGCGCCGACCAGCTTGCGGGCGGCGTCCTCGTCCGGGAACAGCTCCCGGGCGGTCACCAGACCGGCCGCGACCAGCAGCGGCTGGGCGACGGCGGTGTCCTTGATCTCCTCGGCGGACGCCTCGGTGCCGGCGTGCACCAGGTCGAGCCCGGCGACCTCCGACCAGCCGCGCAGGCGGTCGGCGACGCCGTCGAGCTCCAGCCAGGGGCTGAGGAATCCGGGGGACTGGGCACCCTGTCCAGGGGCGACGATTACGAGCACGGTTCAACCCTCTCTCGCCAGGCGCCCAGGGGCGGGTAGGCGACGGTAACGAAGAAAACCATCCGGGATTGTATGGTCCCTACACTCCGGCTCAGCCGGGCTCCCCGGCGGTGCCCAGCCGGCCGAGGGCCAGGGCGATCCGCAGAGTGAACGCCGAACGTACGTCGGAGGGGGCGTACCCCGTGACATCAGTCACACGTCGCAGCCGGTAGCGCACCGTGTTGGGGTGGACGAAGAGCATCCGGGCCGCTCCCTCCAGCGAGGAGGCCTGCTCCAGGTAGACACTCAGCGTCTCCAGCAGGGCGGAGCCGGCCTCGTCCAGCGGTGTGTAGATCTCCTCCACCAGCTGACGGCGCGCGGCCTGGTCGCCGGCCAGCGCCCGCTCGGGCAGCAGGTCGTCGGCCAGCACCGGGCGGGGGGCGTCCGGCCAGGCCGCGCAGGCGCGCAGGCCGGCCGCGGCGGCGTGGGCCGAGCGGGTCGCGGAGAGCAGGTCGGGCACCGTCGGGCCGACCACCACCGGACCCGGCGCGAACTGGCCGATCAGCGCCCGGGCCGCCTGCACCGGCTCCTTGTCGCCGCCGACCACGACCACCAGGCGCTTGCCCAGCACCCCGGTCAGCACGTTCAGCTTGGCGTACCGGGCGGCCCGCCGGATCGCCTCCACCACCAGCTCGCTGTCGCCGTCCGGCGCGCTGCCCATCACCACCCGGATCTGGCTGGGCTGGCCCCAGCCGAGTGCCGCGGCGCGGGAGAGCACGCCCTCGTCGGCGTCGCCGGACAGCAGCGAGTTGACCACCAGCGCCTCCAGCCGGGCGTCCCAGGCGCCGCGCGCCTCGGCCGCCTGGGCGTACACCTGGGCGGTCGCGAAGGCGATCTCCCGGGCGTAGACCAGCACCGACTCGCGCATGTCCGCCTCGTCGCCGGGGGCGGCCACCTCCTCGATGGCCTCCTCCATCACCTCGATCGTGGTGCGGATCAGCTCGACGGTCTGGCGCAGAGTGATCGCCCTGGTCAGCTCGCGCGGGGCGGTGCCGAAGACGTCGGTGGAGATCGCCTTCGCGGACTCGGGGTGGCGGTACCACTCGGTGAAGGCGGCGATGCCGGCCTGGGCGACCAGGCCGATCCAGGACCGGTGCTCCGGCGGCATCCGCCGGTACCAGCCGAGCTGGTCGTCCATCCGCGAGATCGCGGCGGTGGCCAGCTTGCCGGCGGACTTCTCCAGCCGCTTGAGCGTCGCCGCCCGGCGCTCGGCGCGCTCGGCGGCGGTTCTGCGCTCCTGCGCGGTCAGGCGGGGCGCCGCGCGGCCCGGACGGTCACGGCCCGACCGGGCGGCCGGGCCCTTCCCGGTGGGTTCGGCGGCGGGGCTGGGACTGGGTTCGCTCTTGGAGTTCGCGGAAGCGGCTGGCACAAGGACAAGACTGCCTCACGCGAGTGACTGCTCGTGCACACCCCCCGGTGGAGCGGCGCGGTGGCAAGGGTCACACCCCGCGCCCCAGCCACTACGGTGGGAGCGTGACCGAAGCCGCCGACCGCCCCCGTGCCGACCTGCGCCGCACCGCCGAGCGCTACCGCTCCGCCCCGGCCGAGGGCGTCGAGACCAGGCACGCCTTCTCCTTCTCGGGCCACTACGACCCGAAGAACACCCACTTCGGCGCCCTGCTCGCGTGCAACGAGGAACTCCTCGCCCCCGGGGCCGGGTTCGAGGAGCACAAGCACCGGGACACCGAGATCCTCACCTGGGTGCTGGAGGGCGCGCTGGCCCACCGGGACTCGAACGGCCACAGCGGGGTGGTCCGCCCCGGGATGGTCCAGCACCTCAGCGCCGGCTCCGGCGTCACCCACACCGAGCGCAACGTCGGCGGTGCCACCGGGCCGGTCCGCTTCGTCCAGATGTGGCTCCAGCCGGACGAGTTCGACGCGCCGCCCGCGTACGGCCTGCGCAGGGTGGAACCGGCGGACGGCGGGTTGACGCTGCTCGCCTCCGGCCTGGAGCGCGACGCCGGGACGGACGCGCTGCGGCTGCGCCGCGGCGACGCCGCGCTCTGGCTGGCCACCGCCGGGCCGTGGCAGCCGCTGCCCCGGCTGCCCGAGGCGCCCTGGCGGTACGCGCACCTGACGGCCGGCGCGCTGGGCTACCGGACCGTCCCGGGGCCCAAGGGCGGCGGCCGCTCGATGGTCCCGGGCGACAGCGTGCGGATCACCGGCGACGCCTTCGCCGACCCGACGGCGGGCGAGAACGGCGCCGAACTCCTGCTCTGGGAGATGCACTCGCCGGTCTCGTACGGCTAGGTCGGCTCCGCTAGCCCCGCAGGTCCGCGAGCACCGCGTCCGAGAAGGCCGGCCAGGCCTCGACGGCCCACGGCCCGAAGTCCCGGTCGGTGAGCGCGACGCAGGCCGCGCCGGCCTGCGGGTCGACCCAGAGGAAGGTGCCGGACTGGCCGAAGTGCCCGAAGGTCCCGGGGGAGTTGGCGGTGCCGGTCCAGTGCGGGCTCTTGCCGTCGCGGATCTCGAAGCCGAGGCCCCAGTCGTTCGGGCGCCGGTGGCCGTAGCCGGGCAGCACGCCGCCGGTGCCGGGGAAGGCGACCTCGCGGGTGGCCTGCCGGAGGGTGGACGGGTCCAGCAGCTTGGGCGCCTGCAGCTCGGCGGCGAACCGGGCGAGGTCGGCGACGGTGGACAGCCCGCCGGCGCCGGCCGGGGACTTGTGGGCCGTGTTGATCAGGGTGTCCGCCATGCCCAGCGGCTCGAACACCGCCTCCGCGACGTAGCGGGAGAACTCGATCCCGGCGGCCTCGGACAGCGCCCGCGCCAGCGCGTCGAAGCCCGCGTTGGAGTAGAGCCGGCGGTTGCCCGGCTCGGCGAACACCCGGTCCTCGTCGAAGCCCAGGCCGGAGGTGTGCGCGAGCAGGTGGCGGACGGTCGCCCCGGGCGGCCCGGCCGGGTCGTCCAGCTCGAACACGCCCTCCTCGACGGCGACCAGCGCCGCGTAGGAGGTGAGCAGCTTGGTCACCGAGGCGAGCGGGAACAGGTGCTGCCGCGGCCCGTGCGCGCCCAGCACCGCGCCGTCCGTCCCCCGGACCACCGCCGCCGCGGCGTGGGGCACCGGCCAGTTCTCGATCATCCGCAAGCTCTCCATGGGGTCCGACTGTAGTCGCCGGGAAAACCGCCGGAAAAGGTGGTGGTGGGGCCACCCGCGTACCGGGCTTGCTTGGAGTGCACTCCAACTCGGTAGCGTCGGTGACGTCGCACAGGACAGGGGGAAACGAGCGATGGCCGCACCCGCACGCATCGAGATCGACCTGCGCAGCTGCGCCGAGGTGTTCAGCCGCCCGACCGGCGATCCGGACCGGACGCCGAGGCACACCATCAGCGAGGTCGCCACGGCCAGCGGGCTGACCGCCCACACCCTGCGCTGGTACGAGCGGATCGGCCTGCTGGACCCGGTGGACCGGGCGGCGGGCGGCCAGCGCCGCTACTGCGACGCCGATCTGCACCGGCTGGCCTTCCTGGGCCGGCTGCGGCTGACCGGCATGTCGGTGGCGGACATGCTCAGGTACGTGGACATGGCCCGCCAGGGCGAGCGGACCTACCCGGAGCGCCAGCGCCTCCTGGAGGACCAGCGCGAGGAGGTCCGGCAGCGGATCGCCGACCTGCAGGCCACCCTCGCCGTCCTCGACTACAAGATCGATCTCTATGCGGGAAGGGCCGCCGCCGTCGCCGGCGTCCCGGTCCCGTGCCAGAACACTCCCGCAGAGGAAGAGCAGAGCGCATGACTCAGACCATCCTTCCCGCCGTCGAACTCGGCACCGGCGGCCCGCTGGTGGGCGTCCAGGGCCTCGGCTGCATGGGCATGAGCGAGTTCTACGGCCCCACCGACGCCGACGAGGCGCTCGCCACCCTGGGCGCCGCGCTGGAGGCCGGCGTCACCCTCTTCGACACCGCCGACATGTACGGCTCCGGCCGCAACGAGGAGCTGATCGGTTCCTTCGTCCGGGCCAACCGGGACAAGGTGGTGGTCGCCACCAAGTTCGCCATCGTGCGCTCGGCGGAGGACTCCTCCGTGCGCGGCATCAGCAACGACCCGGCGTACATCCGGACCGCGGTGGACGCCTCGCTGCGCCGGCTCGGCGTGGACGTGATCGACCTGTACTACATGCACCGCCGCGACCCGGCCGTGCCGCTGGCCGACTCGGTCGGCGCGATGGCCGAGCTGGTGAAGGCCGGCAAGGTGCGCCACCTCGGGCTGTCCGAGGTGACCGGCGCGGAGCTGCGCGAGGCGTACGCCGTCCACCCGATCGCCGCGCTCCAGTCCGAGTGGTCGGTGTTCGCCCGCGACGTCGAGCGCACGGCGGTGCCGGCCGCGGCGGAGCTGGGCGTCGCCTTTGTGCCGTACTCGCCGCTCGGGCGGGGCTTCCTCACCGGCGCCTTCCAGGACGCCAAGGAGCTCTCGGCGGACGACTTCCGGCGCACCCACCCGCGGTTCACCGGCGACAACGCGGCCGCCAACGGCGAACTGCTCGCCCCGCTGCGGGAGATCGCGGCGGCCCGCGGCGTGACGCTCGCCCAGGTCGCGCTGGCCTGGGTGCACCAGCGGGCCGAGGTGCACGGGCTGGCCGTCGTGCCGATCCCGGGCACCCGCAAGCGCAGCCGGCTCGCCGAGAACACCGCGGCGGCGACGCTGCGGCTGACCGCCGAGGAGCTGGCGCTGCTGGAGCCGGTGGCCGACCGGGTGGCGGGGAACCGCTACGCGGACATGAGCTCGACCTCGGCGGCGCGCGAGTAGCGGGCGGCACCGGCGCGTCTCCGGGCCGACGGTCTCCGGCCCGGGACTCTCCGGCCCGGGGCGTCGCCGGACGCTCCCGGGCCGGCGGCGTCACGCCGTCCGGAGGGTTCAGGCCGTACGGCCGGTCCAGGCGGCCAGCCGGGTGTGCACGTCGGCGTCCTCGGCGACCGGCCGGACGGCGCCGAACGGGACGCCCGGCACCCGCCGCTCGGGCGTCAGCACGGCCTCGGCGACGCCCAGCGCGGTCCGCGCCAGCTCGTCGTCCAGGGCGAAGCCGCCGCCGAGGGCGGTGGCGATGTCCCAGGAGTGGGTCACCAGCTCCATCAGGTAGCCGCCCACCGCCATCGCGCCGGGCACCTCGCCCCAGGGGGCGACGGCCGGGCGGGCGAGCGCGGCGTCGTCCGCCCAGGCGGCGGTCACCCGGGCGCGGGCCCGGTCCAGCGCGGCCGGCCAGCCCTCGTCCGAGGGGTCCTCGATCGCGGCCACGACGTCCTGGGCGTGGCCGCCCTCGCCGATGTACGCGAACCGGTGGATGCCGCCGACCACGTGGTTCAGCAGCTGGCGCAGGGTGAACTCGTCGCAGGGGGTGGGCCGTTCGAGGTCGGCCGGGGTGACGGTGGCGAACAGCTTCGCCAGCTGGTCGAGGGCGGACTGGTACTGCGGGCGGGCATCCTGGAGAGCGGTCATCCGTGCTCAACTCCCTGGTGTCGGGTGGTTCTTCGGGCTCGGAACGCAATCTCCCAGTAAAACCTGACAACCGCCGTCAGGATTGCTGGGATTCTTGGGACATGAAGGCCGACCGCCTGCTCTCGATCCTGCTGCTGCTCCAGACCCGCGGCCGGGTGCCCGCCACCGAACTCGCCGAGCGGCTGGAGGTGTCCGTCCGCACCATCTACCGCGACGTCGAGTCGCTCTCCGCCGCCGGGGTACCGGTGTTCACCGAGCGCGGGCGGCACGGCGGCATCGGCCTGGTGCCCGGCTACCGCACCGACGTCACCGGCCTGACCGCGGACGAGGCCAGGGCGCTGTTCGTGCTCTCCGCCCAGGGCGCGCACAGCGACCTCGGGCTGGACGGCGCGCTCGGCTCGGCGCTGCGCAAGGTGATGGCGGCGCTGCCGGCCCCGCACCGGCCGGCCGCCGAGCGGATCAGCGAGCGGATCCTGGTCGACCCGGCCCGCTGGATGCAGACCCCCGGCGCGACCGGCTCCGCCGCCGGGCCGGACCTGGGCGAGCTGCAGTACGCCGTCTTCGCCGACCGGCGGCTGCGGCTGCGCTACCGGCACGGCGGCACGCCCGCGCCGGTGGAGTACACCGTCGACCCGTACGGGCTGGTGAGCAAGGCGGCGGTCTGGTACCTGGTCGCCGATCTGCACGGCGAGCCGCGGCTGTTCCGGGCCGACCGGGTGCTGGCCGCCGACACCACCGAGGAGGCGGTGCGGCGCCGCGCCGGGGTGGGGCTCGGCGAGGTCTGGGCGGTGCTGCGCGAACAGGTGGAGCGGCTGCCGATGGACGTGCCGGTACGGGTGCGGGTCCGGCGCGGACGGTTGGACATGTTCCTGCGCATCCACGGCGGGCGGGTCACCGGGCCGCCGCCGGAGCCGGCCGCCGGGCCGGCCGAGGAGTGGGCCGAGGTGCCGATGGCCTTCCCGGCTCCGGCCGCCGTCCGGTCGCTGCTGGCCTTCGGCGCGGACGTCGAGGTGCTGGCCCCGCCGGCCGCCCGGCGCGAGCTGGCCCGGGCGGCGGCCGACGCCCTGCGGCTGTACCAGGACCAGGCACCGTAGCTTAGGAGCGGGGCACAGCGGGAGCGGGGCACGGCGGGAGCGGGGCCGGCTCAGGGAGCCGGGTTGACCCGGACCACGTCCTGGTAGCGGCCGAGGGAGATCGCCGCGAAGTTGCGCAGGCTCTCGGTGCCCTCGGTGAAGTAGCCGTTGTGGCCGGCCGCGCGGGCCGAGGAGATCTGCTCGGAGCCGAAGCCGCTCGCCGTCGGGTCGGCGCCGTGGCCGAGCCCGCCGACCTCCAGGAACGGCACGTTGCCGATCCAGTCGCTGGGGTTGCGGGTGGCCCAGACGTGCACGCCGGCGCCCAGTTCGGTGGTGTTCTGCACGCCCATGCCCGGGCTGCCGAAGACCACCAGGTCGGTGATGCCGGAAGTGTCGGACGGCGAGGCGGCCGCGCGCGGGATGTCCGGGGCGGCGGTGCCGCAGACCACCGAGCCGTACGAGTGGCAGAGCAGTGCCGGCGGCGCGTCCGGGCGGGTGGTCTCCTTGAGCCCGGCGAGCAGCCGCTCCAGCCGGGGGGCGGCGACGTCGGCCAGCCGGGAGGTGGCGGCGTCCGGGCCGAGGCCGGAGGGGGTGACGTAGCCGGTCCAGGAGACCACGGCGGTCCGGGTGTCCGGGGCCTGGCGGCGCTCCTCGGCGTACAGGGCGCGGGCCATGCCGGCCGGGGAGCGCAGCGGCTCGGCGGCCTGGTCGTGGTGGCCGAGGTCGGCGTCCGAGCCGGGGACGAGCACGGAGATCCGCTCGGCGTCGGCGAGGTCGCCCCACACCTCGGTGACCAGGCCGCGGCCGCGCGGGTCGAAGGCGAGGATCTGCCGGTCGGGGGCGAGCAGGTGCTCGACGTCGTTGGCGCGGGAGACGGCCAGGGCGCGGGTTTCGGAGTCCAGCGCCTGGTCGGCGGCGCGGGCGTGGGCCCGGTCGCGCTCGGCGGCGAGGGCGATCCGGTTGGCGCGGTAGCGCAGGTCCAGCGGGGCGCCGTCGTAGTTGCCGACGACCAGCGGGTACTCCTGGATCAGCCGGTCCAGCTCGGTGGGCGCGAGCGAGGCGAAGAACGCCGCGGCGGCGGCCGGGGTGGTGGTGGCCGGGTCGGGCAGGGAGCGGCCGAAGGAGTGGTCCTGGACCCAGGCGGCGCTGCCGGCCGGAGGGGTGGAGATCGCCAGCTGCTCGGAGGAGGCGGCGGCCGCGGCGGCGACGGCTCCGGCGTCCGCGAGCACCGCGCAGCCGGCGAACGCCCCTATCAGTACCCGCTTCCAGCGCCGACGGATGCGCACCGCACCAACTCCCTTGGGCCCGTCACCGTTTCGCGGGCGGTGCCCGGAGGGTGCGATGGTTCTGCTGACTTCCCTGGGCAAGCCTAGGGGGCCCGGAGGGGGTGGCGGGAACGCCTAAACTGTGGGATGGATCACATGAACCGGGGGTGTCCGCGTGGCGTCTCCCAGTGGTTCGGACGGTGGTGTACCGCCGGCCGGCCCGGTCGGGGCCGCGCTCAGGCGTCGAACTCCCGGACCAGGCGCTTCGGCGCCGTCCGCCGCCAGGCCTCGGTGACCAGGTCGCGCAGCTCGTCCCGGTCCACCAGGCCCAGCCGGACGCTCACCCAGCCGTGCCGCCCGACGTACGGGGCGGAGGAGAACACCTCGGGCTCGGCGGCGAGCAGTTCGGCCTGGTCCTCGGGGGAGGCCTTGACGGTGACGCGGTCCCCGTCGGGCGCGCCCATCGCGAAGATCCGGCCGCGGACCCGCAGCGTCTCGATGTCCCAGGTCGGCTCCTGGGCGGCCTCCGGCAGGGCCAGGGCCATCGCGCGGAACTCGTCGAACGTCACCATGGCGGCAGGGTAGGGCAGGGCACCGACAACGCGCCTCAGGGGCGCCCCGGCGCGCGGCACGGCGCACCGGGCAGCGGGGCGACGGCCGCGGGGGGGGGGGGGGCGCAGGGCGCCCCCCCCCCCAGTCCGGCGCACCCCCCGGCTGCGG
>NZ_JBEXJK010000012.1:0-50485 GCF_040609095.1 Kitasatospora sp. NPDC004799 | reverse complement strand
CCGCGGTCGCCGCACCGGTCGGGGCCGCGATCGCCGGTCTCGCGATGCCCCCGCTGGAGCCCTGCCTGCGCTCGCTCTGGCCGGACGTGGTGCTCAGCCGCGGCCCCAAGGCCACCGGGGCGGTCCGGGCCAGCGGGCTGGACGAGGGCTGGTCACCGGCCTCGGAGGCCACCGACGAGCTGCTCACCTGGCTGCTCGCCCGCCCGCTGGCCGGGCGGCGGATCGCCGTCCAGGAGCACGGCGTCCGGCTGGACGCCTTCGCGACGGCGCTGCGCGAGCGCGGCGCCGAGGTGATCTCCGTCCCGGTGTACCGCTGGGCGCCACCGGAGGACCCGGGGGCGGTGCGCCGCCTGCTCGACCAGACCGTACGGCGCCAGGTGCACGCGCTCACCTTCACCAGCGCCCCCGCGATCACCGCCCTGCTCGCCGCGGCGGAGCACGAAGGTCTGTACGAGGCGCTGCTCGACGCCCTGCGCGCGGACGTCCTGCCGGTCTGCGTCGGCACGCTCTGCGCCCGCCCGCTGACCGAGCTCGGGCTGCCCGCCGTCCACCCCGAACGCGGCCGGCTCGGCGCCCTGGTCCGGCTGCTCGCGGACACCCTGCCGGGCCACTCCCGGTACGAAGTACCCTTGCCCGGGCTGCTGTTGACCCTCCAGGGGAACGCCGCCCTGATCGACGGCGAGAGCCACCGGCTCAGCCCGCGCGGCGCCGCCGTCCTGCGGGCGCTCGCCGAGCAGCCGGGCCGGGTGCTCAGCCGGGCCGAACTCCTGCGCGCCGCCTGGCCGGAGGCGAGCGCCGACGAGCACGCGGTGGAGGCGGCGGTCGGCCGGCTGCGGGCCGCGCTGGGGCCGCACGCGGGGCTGATCCGGACGGTGCCCAAGCGCGGCTACCGGCTGGCGGCGGGCTGATGCCGCCGCCCGTCCTGCTCGCCGTGGCGCACGGCAGCCGGGATCCGGCGGCGGGTGCCACAACCCGGGCCCTGCTCCGCGTGGTTCGCTCGCTCCGGCCCGAACTGCCCGTACGGTGCTGCTTCCTGGACTTCGAACGGCCGTCGGTCGGCGAGGCCCTGGCCCGACTCGCGGGCGCGCGACCGATCCTGGTGCCGCTGCTCCTCTCCACCGGCTACCACCTACGGGTGGACCTCCCCGCCCTCGGCCTGCCGCCTTCCCGACTCGCCCCCGCACTCGGCCCGCACCCGCTGCTCGCCGAGGCCCTCGCCGACCGCCTCACCGAGGCCGGCGCCCCGCCGCACGCCCCCGTGGTGCTGGCCGGCGCCGGCTCCTCGGACCCCGCCGCCCTCGCCGACACCGCCCGGATGGCCGGCCTGCTGGCCGCCCGGCTCGGGCGCCCGGTCACCGCGTCGCACCTGTCGGCCGCCGCCCCCACCCCGCAGCAGGCCGTCGCGGACCTCCGGGCGGACGGGCACCCTCGCATCGCCCTCGCGACCTACCTCCTCTCCCCCGGCTTCTTCGCCCGCCGCGCCGCCGGTGCGGGCGCCACCTGGACCGGCGCCCCGCTCGGCCCCCACCCTGCCCTCGCCCGCCTGGTGCTCCACCGCTACGCCCGGGCCCGGGCGGCCGCGGAGGAGTTCGCCGCCGCCTGATCACACCAGGGTCCGGCGCGGTCGGCCTCGTCATCGGCGCGGGCCTGCTCCTCGCCGCCGAGGATCGCGTACGCACGTACCGGTACCTCACCGCTCCGTTCCCAACTCCCTTGCCCCGATAGGCGACAACGCGAATGAGCACCTGCTAATGTTTTTTTGCATGTGCTGGGTGTTGCGATGAAGACGCCACCGCCGCCGACGGGCGACGAGCTGGTGCTGATGCTGGCGACGCTCGCCAACCCGCACCGCCTGCGGGTCGTCGCGGCGCTGACCGGCGGGCGCACGTACGTGAGCCAGTTGGCTCGGGACCTGGGGATCAGCCGGGCGCTGCTCCAGGTCCACCTGAAGAAGCTGGAGACGGCAGGGCTCGTGTCGGCGCAGCTGGAGATCTCACCCGATGGGAAAGCGATGAAGTTCTACGAGGTGACCCCCTTCGCGGTGCAACTGACACCGGATTCGATCGCGGCCGCGATGCCGACCCTGACCGCCGCCGACCCGGCGCAGGGACGGGACGGGGAAGGCAGCGACCGATGAGCGGGTCCGACTGGACGGAGGTCGTCGGAGCGCTGGGCCTCTTCGTCCTGCTCACCGCCGTACTCACCGTGGTCATCTGGCAGTTCGGTGCCACCTACCGGGCCAAGGCGGTGCTGGCGCGCGAGGAGGAGTACCGCAAGCTGGCCGAGGCGGCGGTCGACGCCCAGCAGCGGACTGAACGTCAACTCACCGAAGTACGCGGGCGGTTGGAGTCGATGGAGCGGATCCTCAAGGAGGTCGAGTAGGGCGCGCGCCGCGCGCCGCCCGCGTGTGTCATGTGATCAACGAGCTGGGCCGCCGAGCGGCAACTCGACGGCCCAGGTTTCGGAAGGCATCTCCCTCGCCGACCGGCGAGTTTTCCCTGGATACGCACCTCCACCTCAAGGAGAGCAGTTCATGCTGCGCAAAAGCAAGCCGGACCGAACACCGCCGCCCAACGCGGCACAGCCGGACGCACCGGCCGTCGCGGGCGGGATCGTGGAGGCGGTGGCCGGCTGGTCGGTCCGCCACCGCGGCCTGGCCGTCACCGGCTGGCTGGTCCTCGTCCTCGTCGCCGTCCTCTCCGGCGCGCTGATCGGCGGACACGACGCCCGGTCCAGCGATCCTGGCGAAGCCGGCCGGGCCCAGCGGATCGTCCGCACCGAGGACGCCGGCGACTCCGTCCGCGAGAACGTCCTGATCCAACCCCGCGAGAGCGGCGGCCCCGGGTTCACCTCGAACTCCGAACTCACCTCAGCGACCCGGGAGTTGGTGGAAGCGCTGCACGGCACCGGCGAAGCGGTGCGCGACGTCGGCTCACCCCTGGGCGCCCAGGGCGAGCGCTGGACCTCCCAGGACGGCCGGTCCGGCCTGGTGACCTTCGAACTCGCCGGGCCCGCCGAGGACCGGAAGCGGAACTACCGCGCGGTCGTCGACGCCGTGGCGAAGGTCCAGGACCGCCATCCGCGGCTGCGGATCGTGCAGGCGGGCGACCGCAGCCTCAACGCCGTCGTGGACGAGGCGATCAAGGACGACTTCCAGCGCTCCGAGGTCATCTCACTGCCGCTCACCCTGGTGATCCTGCTCGTCGTCTTCGGCTCGCTCGTCGCCGCGGGCATCCCGCTGCTCCTGTCGGCGACGACCGTGGTCGCCACCTTCGGCCTCCTGCAGTCCATCGGCAAGGTCGTCCCGGTCAACAGCGCCGCTTCCTCCATCGTGCTGCTGATCGGCATGGCCGTGGGCGTCGACTACTCGCTGTTCTACCTGCGCCGGCAGCGCGAGGAGCGGCGCAGGGGGCACGGCACCGGGCGGGCGCTCGCGATCGCGGCCCGCACCTCCGGCCACGCGGTGGTGGTCTCCGGGCTCACCGTGACGGTCTGCGCGTGCGGGCTCCTGTTCACCGGTCTGGACGTCTTCAAGGGTCTGACGGCCGGCACCGTGGTGGTCGTGGGCCTGACGGTGGTCGGGTCGGTGACGGTCCTGCCCGCGGTCCTGGCCGCCCTGGGGGACCGCGTCGACCGGGCCCGCGTCCCCTGGCTGGGCCGACGCCGGACCACGGCCCGTGCGTCGCGGACGTGGTCGGCCGTGGCCCGCGGCGTCGTCCGGCGTCCGGCGCTGACCGGCGGCGTCGCCGTGCTCGTCCTGCTCGCCCTGGCGCTGCCGGCGCTCGGCATGCGGCTGCAGGACCCGGCCACCACCGACAGCCTGCCGCGCAGCGTCGCCCCCGTGGACGCGGCGGTGCGCATGAACGAGGCCTTCCCCGGCTCACCGGGCCCCGCCCGGCTCGCGATCACCGGCCGGGACGGCGGCACCGTCGACACCCCCGCCCTACGCGGGGCGATCGACGCCCTGCACCGGGAGGCCGCCGCACCCGGCAGCGGTATCGCCGAACCGATCACCGCGGTGCCGGTCGGCGACGCGCTGGTGGTCCGGGTCCCGCTGGTCGGCAAGGGCACCGACGCCACCTCGAACCAGTCGCTCCGGAAACTCCGGGAGACGGTGCTGCCCGCCACCCTCGGGACGGTGCCGGGCATCGAGTACGCGGTCGGCGGCAAGACGGCGCAGCCGTACGACTTCGCCGAGCGGCTGAACGGCCGCACCGCCGCCGTGTTCGCCTTCATCCTCGCCCTGGCCTTCGTCATCCTGGTGCTCGCCTTCCGCTCCTGGGCCATCCCGCTGGTGTCGATCCTGCTCAACCTGCTCTCGATCGGCGCGGCCTACGGCGTGCTGACCTGGGTGTTCCAGAACGGCCACCTGGAATCGGCGCTCGGCTTCACCTCGTACGGCGGCGTGGTCGCCTGGCTGCCGCTGTTCATGTTCGTGATCCTGTTCGGGCTGAGCATGGACTACCACGTCTTCATCCTCAGCCGGATCCGGGAGCGCCGGGAGAACGGCGCCACCGCGAAGGACGCGATCGTCGGCGGCATCGGCGGCAGCGCCGGCGTGGTCACCAGCGCCGCCGTCATCATGACGGCGGTCTTCACGGTGTTCGTGAGCCTGACCGCCATCGAGTACAAGATGATGGGCGTCGGCATGGCCGTGGCCATCATCGTCGACGCCACCATCGTCCGAGGCGTGCTTCTGCCCGCCGCCCTGGCCCTCCTGGGCGACCACGCCTGGCCCCCACACCGCCCCCACCCGGCCCTCACCCGGTAACCGTGTGCGTGAGAAGTCGGCCCGCCCGACTTCTCACGCACAGAGGCGCACGGGCCGTCATGTTGTCAGGTGATCGAACTCGCCCGCCTTGACGCCGCGCAGGAGCGCCCGGAGCGCACCGGGCGAAGTGGTGAGGATGGTACCGGGGTCATCGCTCTCGCGAAGCTTGATGCTGTGTTCGGGGGCGGCGGCCAGTGCCGTATCCGCCAACGTTCGCCCTGCAGTGCCTCAGATCGCGGATGGCACATGTCTCGGCGAACGCGACGTCGGAAATCCGCCAGCATCCTCGCGGCCGGTCGGGCGACGATCCTCTCATGAACGCTGAAACGCAGGGAATCCGCATCCGGCACCGCGGGCATGAACCGCAGGTCCATCCCACCGCCTACGTCGCCCCGACGGCCACGCTGGTCGGTGATGTCCGCGTGGGGCCAAGGGCGCGGGTGATGTACGGTGCGGTGCTCGATGCCGAGGGGTCTCGGATCGAGGTCGGTGAGGCGGCGGTGATCTGCGAGAACGCGGTGTTGCGTGGGTCTGCGGTCGCCGGCGATCAGCCGGTGCTTGTCGACGACCACGTTTTCGTGGGGCCGCACGCCACGCTGCTGGGCTGCGAGGTCGGCAGGTGCGTCTATGTGGCAACCGCGGCGACGGTCCTGCAGTGCGCACGGTTGGGGGCCGGCTCGGTTGTCGCTGTCGGCGCGCTCGTCCACGCGCGCACCGTTTTGCCGGACGAGTACTTCGTGCCGCCGCACACCGTGGCGCTTGACGCGCCGGTGCGGCTGCTGGCCCCTGGCGATCCGGGCCTGGCCGAGGCCGTCGGGCGGGTGGGCTTCGCGCAGGTGGCGTTCGGCGTCGACGCGGAGTGGACCGACCGGATCAGTCGGTACGAGCACATCGCGGAGGTGCGCGTCGCCGAGTTCGGCACGCACGCGGACGATGAGGTTCTGAATCTCGGCTAGCGCCGCATCAGCGGCCCTTGTGCTGTCGTGAGGTGACGCGCCGTCCGGATTCCACTACGGCGTGCGCGTCCGGCAAGCTGTGCCGGTGGCAGAGCGAGTGCGGGTCCGTGAGATCGATGACGACGAGGGCAGGCGGCTGCTGCGGATCATCCGGAGGGGCACCAGGTCGGTGGTGACCTGGCGCCGGGCGCAGATGGTGCTGTTATCCGCGCAGGGCATGCCCGTGGCGAAGATCGCCGAGGCGACGTTCACCAGCGCGGACCGGGTCCGGGATGTGATCCACAACTTCAACGCTGACGGCTTTGACTCGCTCTATCCGAAGTACGCGGGCGGGCGGCCGAAGACCTTCACCCTGCCTGAGCGCCGGGAGATCAAGAAGATCGCCGAGTCCAAGCCGGCCGAGCACGGCCTGCCGTTCTCGACCTGGAGCCTGGCCAAGCTGGCCGACTTCCTGGTTGCCGAGGGTGTGGTCGACGACGTCAGCCACGAGGGCCTGCGCATCCTGCTCCGCGAGGAAGGCTTCTCCTTCCAACGCATAAAGACCTGGAAGACCTCCCGCGATCCGGACTACGCCGCCAAGAAGGCCCGCGTCGAGCACCTGTACGCCATCGCTGACGGCGAGGTCATACCCGAGGACGGCGAACCCGGCGTCGTCTTCTGCGTGGACGAGTTCGGCCCGCTCAACCTCCAGCCCCACCCGGGGCGGCAATGGGCCGAGCGCGGCGGGAAGCACAAGGACCCCGGCCGGGGTCCCCGGCCCCGACGGCGGGCGACCTACACCCGCCCGCACGGAGTCCGGCACCTGTTCGCCGCCTTGGACCTGGGCAAGGACAAGCTCTACGACCACATCAAGCCAAGGAAGAACCGCACGAGGTTCCTGGAGTCTCTGCCGCTACCTGCGCAGCCTCTACCCGCCGACAGTCCACCTGGCGATCGTGTGTGACAACTACTCCCCGCACCTGACCACCAAGCGGTGCCGCCGGGTGGCGGACTGGGCAGAGGCCAACAACGTCGAGATCGCCTACACCCCGACCAACTCCTCGTGGCTGAACCGCATCGAGGCCCAGTTCACCGCCCTGCGCTACTTCACCCTCGACGGCACCGACCACGCCAGCCACAACTAACTGATCGTTTCAAAGTGAGGCCCGGCCTGCTCGATGTCCCGGGTGGAGGCACCTGTTCACTTGTCGTGGGAGCCCTATGCTCGCGGAGACGGCAGAACTGGGTGATGGGGGACGAGATGGACCGTGTGCCTGGTGGTCCGCTGAGGAGTGTCCTTTCGGAGGCGGAAGTTCGGTCCTTCGAGCGTGACTACGGGGTGGCCCTCCCCGCGGATTACCGAACGTTCTTGATGACCATCGGCGACGGTGGCCCGGGACCCTACCACGGTATCTGGGTGCTGAGCAGGTCGTACGGCCCGAAGGACGAAGCCTGGTGGCCGGGATACCTTGCGACGCCGTTCCCTTTCACCCGGGCGGTGGGCCCGGACGACCTCGAAGACGACTACGACGAGGACGGGATCGTGCCGGGGTCAATGATCATCTCGGACATGGGGTGCGGCGCGTTCGTCCGACTGGTGGTCACCGGAGCGGCCAGTGGCCAGGTCTGGTTCGACACCCTGGGGATAGACGACAGGTTGACCCCCGGCCCAGCCTTCGGGGACTGGTATCGGACGTGGGCGACGAGCGTGGTCCCAAGCTGACGCGGTCTGGATGCGTAGCTGCTCAAGCTGCACGGAGTCGTCGGAGGCAGATGAGACTGCAGGCCAGTTCGAGTAGGCCCTGGTGGAGATCCGCGCGGCGTTCGTAGCGGATGCGCAGGCGCTTGAACTGGTGCAGCCAGGCGAACGCCCGCTCCACGACCCAACGGACCTTGCCGAGGCCGGAGCCGTGAGTGACACCTCGGCGCGCGATCATGGGCTTGATGCCGCGTTTCCACAGCAGGCGGCGGTACTCGTCGAAGTCGTAGCCTCGGTCCGCGTACAAGCGGCGCGGCCTGTGCCGAGGTCGTCCTCGCAAGCCACGGACCGACGGGATCGCGTCCGGCAGCGGCATGAGCTGGGTGACGTCGTGTCGGTTCCCACCGGTGAGCGTGACGGCGACCGGGATGCCGTGGCGGTGGGCTATCAGGTGGTGCTTCGAGCCGGGGCGGCCGCGGTCGACCGGTGACGGGCCACCGTGATCCCCCCTTTGAGCGCCCGGACGTGCGACCCGTCCACGGCGCAGTCGTCCAGGTCCAGAAGGTCGGCGTGGCGCAACTCGCTCAGCAGCGCGGCGTGCGGGCGCGGCCAGACGCCGGCCGCGGTCCAGTCCCGCAGCCGACGCCAAGCCGTCACCCCCGAGCAGCCCACGACTGGCGCGGGGACATCGCGCCACGCAACACCGGTCCGCAGCACGTACATGACCCCGGCCAGGGCCGCCCGGTCCGGTATGCGAAGACGCCCTGGGTGACAGTGGCGCCGCTCGGGTGCGGGCGGCAGCAACGGAGCCACACGCTCCCACAGGTCATCTGGAACAAGATCAGCACGCACCCCGGACACCCTGTCGATCAAGATCACTCATCGCAAGACCTGGGGTTCCAGTCATCCTGAAACGATCAGTTAGCCGACTCGGAGCTGTAACCGGACTTCTGCCAGTCGAGAGCCGCCATGCGCGCTTCCTCTCAGGTTCCTTCCCGATACGGAGTCGCCGACACCACCCGGCCAGTCTCGACGCCCGCTCACTCCGCAATCCGGACCAGCACCGCCGAAGCGGCGTCGGTGAATCCCTGCCCACCGCGTGCGTGAGAAGTCGGCCCGGCCGACTTCCTACTCCCGCGCTACCACATCAACGGCATCTTCCGGCCGCGCGGAGAGGGCCGGATCACGTTGCCAGGTGGTCGAACTCGCCCGCCTTGACGCCATGCAGGAGGGCGTCGAACGTGCCGGGCGTTGTGGTGATGACGACGCCGGGGTCGTCACTCTCACGGATCCTGATGACCGTGTCGGCGACTACTGATACGTATATGCAGTTGGCGGCATCGCCGCTGAATGAGGACTTCTGCCAGTCGTGAACAGCCATACTCGGTCCTGTCTCAGATGCACTGGGCGATTCGACGGATGAGGTCGCGGGATGCTTCGGGCTGTAGCGAGCTCGTCTCCAGGCGATCCATCACAGCCCGGTATTTGATCAACTGCGGCTCAGTGTCGATGAACTCAGATCGGTCTCCATCGACCTGGACGCTGTCCAACCGCGCGACCTCGGCATTGAAGTACACGATCCCGGCGCCGGAGCCTGGATAGCTACCGGTACCGAACGGGATGACGCGTAGGTCGATGTGAGGTTGTTCGCTCATGGTCAGCAGAAATCGCAGCTGGTCACGGGCGACCTTCGGACCACCGAAGCCCATTCGCAAGGCGGCCTCGTGGACGACGGCCGACAGTGGGATCGGCCGCGATCCGTAGAGCACTGCCTGCCGCTTGATGCGGTGGGAGACGAGATGTTCAACTTCCGGCGGCGAGAAGGGTGGGACGACGTCCCGGAAGAGCGCACGAGCATGTTCTGGGGTCTGGAGGAGCCCGGGAATATGAATCGCGGAAGCGATCCGCATCGACTGGGCATGGTGTTCGAGTTCGGCCAAATCGAGCGCTCCGGCCGGGAGGATCTCGCGGTACTCCTCCCACCAGCCCCGCGTGCGGCCACCGGTCATGCCGGTGAGGGCCTCGATCAGGGCATCATCCGCGCAGCCGTAGAGGCGCGCCAGGGTCCTTACACGCTCCGCGCTCACGGGATATCCGCCGGATTCGATGTTGCTGATCCGGGACTGGGTGGCACCGTGCAGCTCCCCGGCCCGGGTGGCCGACAGACCGGCCTGCTCGCGCAACCGGCGCAGCTCCGTGCCGAGCCGCCGCTGCCGGATGCTCGGCGGGGTCTTGCTGGGCGGCATCCGCTGTCTCCTCGCTTCGACCGCCTTCGTCGGCGGCGTCACTCGTTGGGGTGGTCGCGATACGGATTCCCCTGAGGCGGTGGACTACATACTACCGACTAGCTATTTTGATTCTGCGTCAGAGCACGATCGCTGCCCGCGATGACGGCAGCATGGCGTCCACCTCCCATGTACGTAGGAGACTTCCATGACTGCTGCGCCCTCGCAAAACGCCCACCCGACCAACCTGACGTTCGACCAGGAGCTGTGCGGGCTCGTGGTCGACACCGAACCCCGGCTGTTCGCCGTCGTCCAGGTGTGCGGCGACGGCGCAGACGGGTGGGTCGCGGCTTGGGGGCTCGCCGACTCCGACGGCCAGACCCACGCCATCGGGGTCGACGGGAGGATGCGCATGACGCTCGGGTCGCCGGAGCGGACCCTCCGCCACTTCTCCCGGCGGGCGGGCATCACCGCGCGGCTGATCTGGCTCGCGCAGCCGGGTTCCGCCACCACACACCAGGCCGCAGCCGCCTGAGCCGGCGCCTCCGGATCCGTCCACAAGCGGAGGCGCGCGCAACCGTAGCGCCAACGGAACACGAAGGGCCCTCCGCCATGCGCGGGGCCCTTCGACGCTTCGCGAACTACCGTCCGACGGAGCCGATGAACCCCAGCAGCCGCTCGTTGACCACCTCCGGCCGCTCCAGGTTCAGCCCGTGCCCCGCCTTCTCGACGATCTCGGCCCGCACGTCCGGGATCAGCCGGGTCACCCGCTCGACGACCCGGCGCGGGCGCAGCAGCGCGCTGCGCCGGCCGACCAGCACCAGCGCCGGCACCCGTACCGACGCCAACTCCTCGTCCGTGAACGGCCGGGCGGCAGGCCGACTGCCCGGCTTGTAGCTGCGCATCGCGAGCATCATCGGCGCGATCATCTCGCGCGGCGCGCTCAGCGCCGGGTTCGCCAGCAGCCGCCCGACCGCCGGGCGCAGCCGCCGTGGGGCGAGCATCCCGAACAGGCCGCCGACCATGTGGGCGTAGAACCGCGCGGGCACCTTCTCGATCCCGCCCGGGTCGAGCGACACCACCGAGGCGAGCCGATCGGGCGCGTGGATCGCCTGGTTGAGCGCCAGCCAGCCGCCGT
Organism: Kitasatospora sp. NPDC004799; assembly: GCF_040609095.1. Lineage (NCBI taxonomy): Bacteria > Bacillati > Actinomycetota > Actinomycetes > Kitasatosporales > Streptomycetaceae > Kitasatospora > Kitasatospora sp. NPDC004799. Next base: position 39,717 of record NZ_JBEXJK010000012.1, on the reverse strand, counting down.
ACGAGACCCCCACCAGGTGCACCCGCTCCAGGCCGAGGCCGGCCAGCACCTCTCCCAACCACGCCGCGTTCTCCACCGACCCCGCCGCGACCGCCCGCTGCACGCTGCGCCCCGGGTCGTCCAGGGTGGAGACCGCGTAGACGGGGTGCCGCGCCCCCAACTCGGCGATCTGCGGGTACCAGTTGGACGGGTGCCCGGCGTGGCCGTGCAGCAGCACGACCGGCTCCCCCGTCGCCGCACCGTAGCGGTGCACGTGAACACGTCCGTACGCCGTCTCGACGTCGAACTCCTGGCGCGGACTCGGCCACAGCTCCATCGCGCGGTCGTACGCCGCAAGGAACTTCGTCCGGGCCGCCTCGCTGACGAAGTGCCCGACGCTGGTCCTGGTCATGATCCCCTCCACCCCTCCCCGACTTTGGTGGTATGGTTGTACCACAAAAGTATCTGGAAGGAACCCGATGCCGAAGCTGGTGGATCACGAGGAACGGCGGGCCCACATCATCGACGCGCTGCTCCGCTCGGCGGCGAGCAGCGGCCTGCACTCCGTCACCATGCGCTCGGTGGCGGTCGAGGCCGGCGTCTCGGTGCGGCTCGTGCAGTACTACTTCGACACCAAGGAGCAGTTGCTGCTCGCCGCGATGACCCGCCTCACCACCCGGATGGGCGAGCGGATCCAGCGGCGGGTGCGCGCGAGCGGCGCCGCCACCGACCCGCGCGGGATCGTCGAGGCGGTGCTGCTGGAGGCCGTCCCCACCGACGAGGAGAGCCGCGCCTTCCACCTCATTCACACCGAGTACGCGGTGCTCGCCGTCACCGACCCGGCGCTGGGCGGGCAGCCGTTTCTGGCCGCGCCCGACGAGATGGAGGCCTTCCTGGCCGCCCAGCTGACGGCGGCCCAGCGGTCCGGCGCCGCCGACCCCCGCCTCGACCCCCGGCAGGAGGCCGTCGTCCTGCTCGCCGTCTCCGCCGGCCTCGGCCTGAGCGTCCTGCTCGGCCAGCGGACGGCCGAGGCGGCGACGGCCGTCCTGCACTACCACCTCGGCCGCGTCTTCCCCGGCTGAGAGGTCGCCTCCTGCGGAGGGCCCGCGGTGGCGGTCGGAGGGGGACGGCTCCGGCGGCGGATCCGATCCCGTGTGTGAGGATCGGGCCATGTACACCCGCGCGGGCGCGTGCCTGCAGGGTCGGACCCAGGGCAGGAAGAGGTGCTGGAGATGTTCGCCGGGGGAACCGCGCGGTTGCTGGTCACGAACGACGGTGACGCGCCGCTGGAGCTGACCGTGGAGCCCCGGGCGGACACCTACCGGATCCAGCCGCAGCGGACCTACGTCGTCGTCACCCACGCACCGGCGGCGGAGGGACCCTGGCCCGGGACGTTGCGCGGGGACGAGCCCTTCGAGGTCGTGCACCGACGGGATTCGGTCACGGTGTGGGTCAACGGGCACTGCTTCCACCTCGCCGACACGGCGGGTCGTGCGATCGACGCAGCCGACTACCAGTGCCCGGCTCAGGGCGCGGCCTCCGGAAGCCGTCCCTGAGCGGCGACCGATCACGCGCTGACGGCTCCTACACCAACACCGGCTCCCGGTCCGCCGGTTGGCGCGGGGTGCCGTGGAAGACCTGCTGCACGTGCCACGCGCGGTGGCGGTCCGCGACCGGGGGGCGGCCGGGCTGGGGGCCGAGCACGGGCCGGCCGGACAACGCCAGCACGTGGCGGTGGCTGGCCTCGCTGCGGCCGACGAAGCGGTCGGAGACCAGGATGCGGTGGCCCTCCCCCAGGCCCAGCACGCCCTTGTCGAAGAGCTTGTGGTGCAGCGAGCACAGGCACAGGCCGTTGTCGACCTCGTCCGGCCCCTCGTGCGACCACCAGCGCACGTGTGCGGCTTCCAGTCCGACCGCGCTCGCGCCGAGGGCGCCGTCGTAGCCGCAGAAGGCGCACTGGAACTCGTAGGCGGTGAGTATCAGTTCACGCATCCGCCGGTCGCGCCGGCGCCGGGCCGCGGTGTCGGCCCCGCCCGCGAGCACGGTCTCGGCGCGCTCCAGGTCGAGGCCGACCGCCTCGCAGAGTTCGGCGTGCAGGGAGGACGGGAAGTTGACGTCCAGCAGCACCCTGGCCATCCGCCCCAGCAGGGCGGGGTCCTCCGCCAGGGACTCGCGCAGCGCGGGCGCGAGCCGACCGGCGGCCCCGCTCGACCGCAGGACCCCGATCCCGCTGCCGGGGCTGCCCGGGCCCCGGTCGGTGCGGACCTCCCACACCCCGTCGCTGACCAGGTGGTGGAACGGGTAGGCCGGAGTCGTCGGGCGCGGCGGCCCGTACTCGGCGAGCAACCGCTTCAGCTCCTCCTCGACGGCGCTGTACCGCAGTTCGCCCTCCGCGTCCCGCTGGTAGCCACCGAGGGCGTAGAGCAGCAGCAGCGGCTTGTGCGGCGCGCGCTCGCCGCCCTTCGTCCAGCGCCTCAGCCGCGCCACCCGATCGAGCCAGTCCATGCCCGTCAGCGTAGTTCGCGGCACGGACAGCGGGATCACCCGGCCGGTCGACGTCAACCCTCGCGCACCACGTCACCCTCCCGCACCACGTCACCCTCCCCCACGGCATCGCCCTCGCCCACCGCGTCGTACTCGGCCAGGAAGTAGGCCCGGTCCTCGTCGTCCGGTGCGAGGTCCAGGGCCGCGGTGAAGTGCTGCCGCGCCCGCCCGTCCCCGAGCATCCGGTAGACCATCGCGAGGGCGCCGTGCGCGTAGAAGTCGAGCCCGCCGGTGGCGGCGAGGCCCTCGGCCAGCCACCGCGCCTCGGCCGGGTTCCCGACGCCGGCCTCCACCTGTATCAGGCAGCGCTGGACGTCCGGGTTGTTCGGAGCCGCCCGGTAGTGCGCCCGGAGGTCCCGCACGGCGCCGTGGGCGTCGGCGGTCTCGGCGGAGGCGAGCGCGAGCAGCCGGTCCGGGTTCGGGGCGACGGCGGGCGGGGCCGCCCGCCAGTGGGCGAGGTGCTCGGACCCGGGGGCGACCCGTTCCAGCGCCGCCAGGGCCGCGCGCCACTGGGCCTCGGCGCCCGCGTGGTGACTCGCCGCCGCGAGGAGTTCCAGCACCTGCTGGTGGCCGTCGTCGAGCCGGTGGGCCCGTTCCAGGGCCTTCACCACGTCCGGCCAGTCCACACCGCTGCGCGGGACGGCGGCCAGCTGGTACAGCACCTTCCCGAGGGCGAGGTGCTCGGTCAGGTCGCCGTTCCCGTCGGCGGTCAGCAGGGTGAACACGTCGGCCTGCTGCCGCAGGAGGCGGACGCTGTCCTCGTGCCAGCGCAACCAGGCGCGGACGTCGGCGAGTTGACGCACGGCCGCGGGCCACCCGGGGTGGGCCGCGAGGACGCGCTCCAGCTCCCGGGCCGCCCGGTCCGCGCTGCCGATCCGGGCGTAGGTGTGGGCGAGGTCGCACCGCACGGCCGGGTCGTCCGGCGCCACGAACGCCAGGAACTCCAGCAGCGGGACCGCGTCCGCGGGCCGCCCCGCGACCAGGTAGGCCGACGCCAGCGCGTGCAGGTCCCCCGCCTGCGCGCCCTCGACCTGGGCCAGCCCCTCCAGGGCGACCAGCCACCCCGGGTCCGACGTGCCGATGAACCGCTCGTAGCACTCGACGACCCGGGGGTTCGAGCCCGCTCCCTGGTACTGCGGCTCCCACTCGACGGTCGGTTCCCCGCTCACATGCGCCTCCCCGGTCACCTGTTCCCCTGCGTGCTACCCAGGCCCGTACCGTCTCACCCCGCACTGACAGACCCGCCCGCAGCCGGGGCCGACAGCGGACAGCGGCCAGCGGCCAGCGGCCAGCGGCCAGAGCAGCGGGCCCGGCAGCGGGCCGGGCGTCAGGCGGCTCGAACGGAGGAACCCCGGCCGAGGCACGGCCGGGGTTCCTGGAGGCGGTGGTTCAGGTCAGCGCTGGAGCGTCAGGACGCCCGGGCGCCACGGCAGTTTGTCGTAGTCGCCGGTGGCGGTGGGGGACTTGCCCTGGTAGAGGAACTGCAGGTTGCAGGGGTCGATCGTCATGGTCTGGTCCGGGTTGGTGCGGACCAGGTCGCCGTGGCTGATGTCGTTGGTCCAGCCGGCGCCGCTGTTGGCCTTGCCCGCGAAGGGGTTGTTCTCACTGGCGGCCTGCGGGGTCCACGAACCGTTCAGGCTGGTCGCGGTGAAGGAGCGGAAGTAGCGCTGCTCGTTGGCACCGCGGGCCTCGACGATCATGAGGTACTGGTTCTGGCCCTTGACCTTGTAGACCTGCGGCGCCTCGAACAGGTTGGCGGGCGTGTCGGTCATGACGGTGGTGTAGGAGGAGCCGAAGCTGCCCGGGAAGTTCCCGATCGGCATGCTGGCGCGGTAGATGCTGCCGTTGTCACCGGCGAAGAACAGGTACATGTTCTGGTCGTCGGCGATCAGGGTCTGGTCGATCGGGCCGGTGCTGGACTTGGGGATGCTGCCGGTGAACAGCGGCTGCGGCGCGGACCAGCCGTTGGGGTCGGTCGGGTCGGCCGAGGTCCGGTAGACGAACGGCCACTGGCCCCACTGGTACGCCAGCACCCAGATCTTCTTGGGCGCGAAGTAGAACAGGGTGGGCGCCACCGCCTTCTCGCTCATCCCGGTCTGCTTGGCCGAGGCCATGTCCGACCAGTTGGTGAAGGGCGCGAAGGCCATCGAGCCGTACGAGGTCCCCGACACGTCGGACGCGTAGACCAGGTGCTTGCCGTTGTAGACCACGGAGGTGAAGTCCTTCACCGCGGCCCAGCCGTTCGCCGGCTGCGCCAGCGCGCCGGTCGAGGACCACCGGTACGTCGAGGGCAGGGCGCAGGTGCCGGCCGGGGCGGGCGTGGCCGGGGCCGGGGCGGAGGTCCCGGTCGGCCGGAGGGTCCAGTGCTGGTTGGCGGCGCCCCAGGAGTCCCAGATCTGGACGGGGGTGCCGTTGGCGGTCTGGTTGCCGGGCGTCTCCAGGGCCTTGCCGGTGGCGACGTTGGTGAGGGTGTAGGAGCCGTCGCCGTTGCGGGCGGCCTTCCAGCGCTGGTTGGGGCCGCCGTTGCTGTCCCAGACCACCGGCTTCGTGCCGTTGGCGGCCTGGCCGGCCGGATCGTCCAGGACCCGGCCGCTGGCGAGGTTGGTGAAGGTGTAGGAGCCGTCGCCGTTCCGGTTGGCCCGCCACTGCTGGTTGGCGGCGCCGCTGGCGTCCCACACCTGGAGCGGGGTGCCGTTGCCGTTCTGTCCGGCGGGCTGGTCGAGGACGCGTCCGGCGGCGCCCATCGCGGAGAGCGTGTAGACGGTGCCGGAGGTGATGGCGCCGTCCGGCGTGCTGCCGCCGGCACCCCCGAAGGTGGTGAGGACGGCGTTGTAGGCGGGCTTCCTGTTGCCGTTGCCGTCGAACACCAGCGGGTTCTCGTCGGCGCGCCAGGAGTCGCGGTCGCGGATGCCCCACAGGGTGATGCCGGTGCAGCGGGCGACGTTGAGGCAGGCCTGGACGGCGCTGGTGTAGGTGGCGGGGGCCGCCTGGGCGATGTCCAGCTCGGTGATCTGGACGTCGACGCCGAGCGCGGCGAAGTTGGACAGCGTGGTCTGGAAGCTGGTCGGGGGGCCGCCGGCGCCGAAGTGGCTCTGGAAGCCGACGCAGTCGATGGGCACGCCGCGGGCCTTGAAGTCCTTGACCATGCTGTAGACGCCCTGGGTCTTGGCGTCCGTCCAGTTCTCGATGTTGTAGTCGTTGTAGCAGAGCTTGGCCGAGGAGTCGACGCCGCGGGCGGTGCGGAAGGCCTCCTCGATGAAGCCGTTGCCCAGCACGTTCTGGAACACCGAGCTGCGGTGCTGGCCGCTGCCGCCGTCGGCGAACGCCTCGTTGACCACGTCCCAGGCGTAGATCTTGCCCTTGTAGTGGCTCATCTCCTGGGTGATGTGGTTGTTCATCACGCCGCGCAGGGTGTTCGCGTCGTTGATCGACGAGACCCAGGCGGGCAGTTGGGAGTGCCAGACCAGGGTGTGGCCGCGCAGCTTCTGGCCGTGCGCGGCGGCGTGGTTGACGATCGCGTCGGCCGGGCCGAAGGTGAACGAGCCGCGGGACGGCTCGGTGCTGTCCCACTTCATCTCGTTCTCGGGGGTGATCGTGTTGAACTCCCGGTCGAGGATGCCCGCGTAGGTCGAGTCGCCGAGCCGGCCCGAGGCCACTGCCGTGCCGAAGTAGCGCCCGCTGCGGGCGGCCGCGTCGGCGGCCGTGGTCGGGGCACCGGTCGTGCTGGTGGCCATGGCGACCAGCGGGACGGCGCCACCCGCCGCGGCGAGGGCCGCGGAGACGGCGATCACGCGGCGGGTCGCCGGACGGCGGCGATGAGAGTTCTTCTGGTCTGGCAAGGGCTTGTCCTTCTGGCGCGGTGGGCCTTTGTCTCGGCCTCGTTGCCTGCCTGTTGCCGCCGCGCGCGCGAAGGTTGCCGCGATCGGGAAAAAATATTTTTTGTCGAGCCGGACCGGCGCGGCGGGCGGCGACGGTGGCCGTGCTCGCCGTCCGCCGCCGACCGTCCACCGCCCGCCGCCCGCCGCCTGAGCAGGAGTGCCCGACCCCGGGTCAGCTCCGCTGCACGGTGACCCGGTCCACCGCCGTGCCGTCCTCCATGAGCGAGCGCACCTCCATCCGGGCGGGCTTGCCCGCGGCGGCCGGGGTCACGTCGACGGCGACCAGGCAGTAGCCGGTGTACCGCACCCGGGACCAGGTGACCTTGACGGTCTGTTCGTGGCCGCCGCGCTCGGAGACCACCATCGGCACCGGCTTGTCGTTCCTCGTCTCGTGCCCGATGTAGGTGTCGGCCACCGGGAAGGAGTAGAGCCCGCCGCCACCGCCGCCCGCGACGACGTACGTGGTGCCGTCCTTCGCCGGGTCGACGGTGTCACCGGAGTCGACCTTCCGGGTGGCCTTGCCGGCCCGGATGGGGTCGGTCCGCTCGTAGACGTGGTTGTGGCCGCTGAGCACCAGGTCCACCTTGTACTTGTCGAACAGCGGGGCCCAGTCCTGCTGCGCGCCCAGCTCGGCCCCGTTGTCGTGGCAGGTGGAGTACGTGCACTGGTGCAGGTAGACCACGATGAAGTCGATGCCGGTGTCCGCGCGGAGCGCGGCGAGCCGGCTCTCCAGCCACTTCTTCTGCTTGCCCTTGGTGTAGTCGAGGTTGGCCGGGGTGTTGAAGCAGACGTCGTTGCCGTCCAGGCTGATCAGGCCGACGTTCTGGTACCGCCAGGAGTAGATGCCGGTGGACTGGCTCCAGGCGTTGTCGGGCGTGGTGAACCGGGCGCGCATGCCGCCGTAGCCGTCGGCGCCGTACCACGGCTCCATCTCGTGGTTGCCGATCGCCGGCATCCACGGGGTCCGGGCGGCGACGGGCTCGTTCTGCACGAAGAAGGAGTCCCACAGCCGGGCGTCGTACGCGTCGCTGGTCTTGCCGCTGCCGCCGGCGTTGGCGTACGAGAGGTCGCCCATGTGGAGGTGGAAGGCGGGGTCGAGCCCGGCGATCAGGTTGCCGGTGGCGGCCGCGTTGTAGCCGATGCCCTGGTCGCCGAAGGCCGTGAAGGTGAACCCGGCGCCGCGCCCGGGGGCGGGCGCGGTACGGAAGCTCGCCACGTCGCCGAGCCGGGTGTGGTCGCCCGCGGGGTCGTAGCCCTGGTGGCCCACGACGTAGTAGTAGGTGGTGTCCGGGATCAGCTGGTCCAGCTGGGCGTGCAGGTAGTACTGGGTGACGGTGGTGGGCTTGATCAGGGGCTGGTCCTCGACCGGGTGCTGCCAGGAGAGCTTGCTGACCAGGGTGCGGACCTCGGCGGCGATCGGGGCGCCGAACTCGCCGGGCTGGACGCCGATCCGGACGAAGGGGGCGGTCACCGCCTCCGGCACCTGCCAGGAGACGACGACCTGCTGGGACGGGTCGGCCCCGTAGGCGAGGTGCCGGCCGAAGGGGCGCAGCGCGGACCCGGCGGTCCGCTCGCCGCGCGGTGCGGGGACGGTCGGGGTACCGGAAGCGGCCGGGGTACCGGGGGCGGCAGGGGTGTCGAGGGCGGTCGGACGCGGGGCGGCCAGGGCGGTGCCGGGCAGCAGCAGGCCGCCGGCGGCGAGGGCGGCTCCGCCCATCGCGCCGGCACGGAGGAGGTCACGCCGGGAGTGCCGTGGTGTCTCGGACATGCCATCAAGTTAGGAAACTTCCCTAACTTCTGACAAGAGGGCGGACGCCATCGAATTCGCTTACGAGGAACGGAAGTTGAACGCCGGGTTGCCGGAGCCCCCGCGGACCGGCGGGAGACCGGGGCCGGGCGACGGGAGCGGCGGGGGTGACGGCCGATCGGCCGCGGGCCGCCGGAGTGGCCGGGGGCGGCCGCACGGGTGACCTGCCGGTCGTGTCGGCGGCGGAACGCCCCGTCCGGCGTGCATGGGTGGGAGTGCGCCGTCCGCGGACGGCGCCGGTCCTTGTCCCCGAGTCCGAGAGCCGCCCATGCCTCCCACCGCTCGTCTGCGCCGCATCGTCCCGACCGCGCTCTGCGCCCTGTCCGTGGCCCTCGCCGCCCCCGCGGCCCACGCCGCGCCACCGGGCCGCGACACCGGGTCCGACCCCGGGAGGACGGGCGACGGCTCGTACGACTGGGACCGGGTGGCGGCCTGCGAGAGCAGCGGCAACTGGCGCATCAACACCGGCAACGGCTACTACGGCGGCCTCCAGTTCGACCAGCCGACCTGGCGGGAGAACGGCGGCCTCGCCTACGCTCCGCGCGCCGACCTCGCCAGCCGCGAGCAGCAGATCGCCGTCGCCGAGCATCTCGCCGGCCGCCGCGGCCTGTCCCCGTGGCCCGTCTGCGGCGCCCGCGCCGCGCGGGGCCACGGCGGCCGCGAGTCCGTCCTGCCGCCCCCGGCCGGCACCGCGGCCCCGGCCTCGGCCCCGGCCGCGTCGGAGGACGGCACCTGGACCGTCCGGGAGCACGACACCCTCGCCGACATCGCCGAGGCGCTGCGGGTGCCCGGCGGCTGGCCCGCGCTGTACGAGCTCAACCGCGCCGCCGTCGGGGAGGACCCGGACCTCATCCAGCCCGGCCTGGTCCTCGAACTCCCCTCCGCCGACGACCCCGCCTGACGCCGCCCTCCCCCCTACCCGCACCGACCCGGACACGCGTACGGCCCGCCCGCTCACCAGGAGCGGACGGGCCGTACGCGTGGGGTCGGCCGACGTGGACGCCCGTGCGGTCAGCCGACGTGGACGCGCGGCCGGCGCGCGCGGTCCGGCTCGGCCTCGCGCAGCACCTCGCGGGTGACCGGCGCGACCTCGCCCTGACCGAACAGGAAGAACCGCAGGAACTGGGCGAACGGACTGCCCTCGGTCCACTCGAAGTACAGGTGCGGCCGCTGCCCGGTGCGGTCCCGGACGGTGAGCGCCAGCGCGGCGAGCGCGTTCGGGATGCTGGAGCTCTCCAGGGTCAGCACCCGGTAGCGCCCGTGCAGCACCTCGCCCCGGACGGTCAGCTCGGACTCGAAGTCGGAGGCGTCGCGGACGGTGACCTCGACGAAGACCAGGTCGTCCTCGCCGGGGATGTCGTTGTCGGCGCGGATCTGGCGGATCTTGTCGCGGTACTCCGCGTTGTCGCGGTTGCTGGGCTCGTTGGCGATCAGCCGCAGCGGGCGGTGCGCGTAGTCCCTGATGAAACGTTCCGCCGTGTCGTCCAGGACCACGTCGGTGACGCGCAGCTCGAAGGCGCGGCGCAGCCGGGAGAGCAGCGAGACCAGGATGATCCCGGCGATGAAGCAGGCGCCGATCTTCAGGCCGTCCGGCCGCTCCAGCACGTTCAGCACGGTGGTGTACAGGAAGATCGCCGAGATGGCCGCGAAGGCGACGGTCCAGCCGCGCTCGCGCTTCTTGTACGCGGCGATGGTCACCGCGATGGCGGCGGAGCTGATCAGCACCAGGACCCCGGTCGCGTACGCGCCGCCCTGGGCGTCCACGTCCGCGTCGAAGATCCAGGTGACCAGGAAGCCGATCAGGGTCAGCACGATCACCATCGGCCGCACCGCGCGGGCCCAGTGCGGGGCCATGCCGTAGCGCGGCAGGTAGCGGGGCAGCAGGTTGAGCATGCCCGCCATGGCGGAGGCGCCTGCGAACCAGAGGATCGCGATGGTGGACAGGTCGTAGACGCTGCCGAAGGTGCCGCCCAGGTACTCGTGCGCCAGGAAGGCCAGAGCACGTCCGTTGGCCTCGCCGCCGGCCTTGAACTGGTCGGCCGGGATGAGCAGCGTGGTGATGAAGCTGGTGGCGATCAGGAAGCAGCTCATGATCACGGCGGAGGTGGTCAGCAGCTTGCGGGTGCCGCGGATCCGGCCGGCCGGGTTCGCCGCGGTGTCGTCGGGGCCGCCCTTGATGTGCGGCATCACGGCGACGCCGGTCTCGAAGCCGGACAGGCCGAGCGCCAGCTTCGGGAAGGTCACCAGCGCCACCCCGACCATGATCACCGGGTTGCCGTGCTGGGCGGTCAGCGCGTCCGTCCAGTCGGTGACCACGTGCGGCGCCTCGACGATCTTCCAGAGGCCGACGGCCACCACGACCACGTTCAGCACCAGGTACGTCCCGACCAGGAACACCGCCAGGCCGATCGCCTCGCTGAAGCCCTTGAGGAAGACGGCGCCGAGCAGCGCGATCATGATCATCGTGAGCAGCACCTGCTTGTCGCCGAGCAGGCTGGTCAGGTGCGGGTTCTCCACCAGGTGCGCGCTCGCGTCGGCGGCGGAGAGCGTGATGGTGATCAGGAAGTCCGTGGCCGCGAAGCCCAGCAGCGCGAGGACGAACAGCTTGCCCTTCCAGAACGACAGCAGCCGCTCCAGCATCGCGATCGAGCCCTCACCGTGCGGGCTCTCCTTGGCCACCCGCCGGTAGACCGGCAGCGCGCCCAGCAGGGTGACCACCACCAGCACGATGGTGGCGATCGGCGACAGCACGCCCGCGGCGAGGGCCGCGATGCCCGGCTGGTAGCCGAGCGTCGAGAAGTAGTCCAGGCCGGTCAGGCACATCACCCGCCACCAGCGCTGGCCGGCGTGCGCACCGGGCGCGGCGGAGTCCCCCGCCGCCGCGTTCCCCGGCTCCCCCGGCTCCCCCGACTCCCCCGGCTCCGCGTTCCGGGACGACGCCTGCGGGGCGTCCTCCGCGGCGGACGGCTGCGCGGGCTTCGCCGCGCTCACGTCCTCCAGCAGCCACTCGCGGATGCGTATTCGCGCCGACGGCGCGTCCGACTCCGCCGTCTCCGTCGAACCCGACGAAACCACCTTGCACCTCTTGCTCAACGACCCCGTGAAAACGCCGTCGGGCGACGGCAGGGCGACACGCTATGCGACCGGCGTCAAGAAACCGCTATCGGCCCGCGTTAAGAAAACGTCATGGCCGCGCAGGTCGGCGCCGCGGGCCCCCGTCGGCGGGGCCGGCGGCGGGCACGGAAGGACCCCGGACCGGCGCTTCGGTCCGGGGTCCTTCCCGGGGAAATCCGGGGCTTTTTCCCTCGGGGGGGGGGGGGAGATCGGGCGGAGCCCGCGGGGTCAGGCCCGGTAGCCGAGGACGGTCATCATGCCCGTCTCCGCGTGGTAGACGTTGTGGCAGTGCACCATCCACAGGCCCGGGTTGTCGGCGTCGAAGTCGACGGCCAGGGTCTGCCCCGGCAGCACCACCGCGGTGTCCTTGCGCGGGCCGTCGCCGGGCAGCGCGAAGCTGTGGCCGTGCAGGTGGACGGGGTGCCACATGGCGGTGCTGTTGCGGAACTCCAGCCGGACCCGCTCGCCCGCCGCGACCGGGTGGCGCTGCGCCGGGTCGTACCTGCGGCCGTTGAACGCCCAGTCGGCCTTCGCCATCCCGCCGGTGAGCTCCAGCTTCACCGTGCGGTCCGGCGCCTTGGCGGGCAGCCGGACGCCCGGGGCCGCCTTCAGCTGCCCGGCGGTGACCAACCGGCCGTCCAGTTCGGCCGGGCGGACGGCGGCGTCGGGCGCGGCGCCGCCGCCGGTGCGCAGCACGGCCAGGGCGGTGGCGTTCTTGCCCTCGGCCAGCGCGGTCAGCGGGAAGACGCCGTCCTGGGCGGTGACCAGCACGTCGTAGCGCTCACCCATGCCGAGCAGCAGCGCCTGGGTGGTGGCCGGTTCGACCGGGAAACCGTCGGTGTGGGTGACGGTCAGCTCGTGGCCGCCGAGGGCGACCCGGTAGGCGGTGTCGCCGCCCGCGTTGACCAGGCGGATCCGGATCCGGTCGCCGGGCTTGGCGGTGAAGGTCTCGGGGGCGGTGGCGAGCCTGCCGTTGACCAGGTGGAACGGGTACGCGACGTCGCCGGCGTCACCGCCGAGCAGCGGGCTCGCGGCGCCCATCAGCATCCGGGAGGGTCCGGCGGCGCCCGGCGTCCCGGCCGCCCCCGCCATGTCGTGGCCCGGCATCCCGGACATCCCGGACATGTCGTGGCCCGGCATCCCGGACATGTCGTGCCCGGAGCCGCCCGAGTGGTCCATCCCGCCCATGCCCTTGGCGAGTTCGGCCAGGACGGCGTCCGGGGTGCTGCCGTCGATGCCGTCCACCCAGTCGTCCAGGACGACGACCCACTCCTTGTCGTAGGCCAGCGGCTCCTTGGGGTCCTCGACGATCAGCGGGGCGTACAGGCCGCGGTCCTGCTGGACGCCGGAGTGCGGGTGGAACCAGTAGGTGCCCGGGTGGGCGAGCGCGAAGCGGTACTCGAAGGAGGCGCCGGGCTTGACGTCGGCCTGGGTCAGGCCCGGTACGCCGTCCATGTCGTTGCGCAGCGCGAGGCCGTGCCAGTGCAGCGAGGTGGGCTGCGGCAGGTGGTTGGCGAGGGTGACGGCGAGCGTGTCGCCGAGGGTGGCGCGCACCTCCTGGCCGGGCAGGCGGTCGCCGTACGCCCAGCTGCGGACGGTGCGGCCGCCGAGGTCGAGGGTGGTCTCGGTGGCGGTGAGCGCGACCTTCCGCTCCGGGCCGGGGTTGCGCCGGGCCTCGGCGGCGGCGACCTCGGGGCCGTTCGGGGCGAGGTAGCCGGCCGGGGTGGCGGACGGCGCGGCCGGGCCGTTCGTGACGCCGTGGTTCATGGACCCGTGGTCCATGCCCTTCATGGAGCCGGAGGAACAGGCGGTGAGCAGGCCGGTCCCGGCGGCGGCGAGCGCGGCGCCGAGGACGGTACGACGGGTGGGTGTGCGCATGGCGGAGTGCACCTCGTGCGGTGGGTGTGGGCGTGCAGGACGTCGCGTCGGCCGTTCCGTGCGCGGGCGCCCCGGGGGGGCGCGAGCGGGCACGCGCAGGTGCGCGCGGGCGCGCCTGGGCGGGCGCGGGCACGGGACGGCGGGCGCGCGCCTACTGGCGCAGCACCGAGAGCCGGGTGAGGAGTGTCCGCCCGCCGCCGGGCGGGGGCTGGGCGCGGACGGCCCCCAGCAGCCGGGCCCGCACCTCGGCGGCGGTGTCGCCGCTGCGGCGCAGCAGCGGGCCGGTCAGCAGGAGCAGTACGGTCCAGCCGGCCAGGACGGCGAGGCAGACGGCCATCGCGTCCAGGCCGCCGGGGGCGTCGGGGTCCGCCGCGGCGGAGCTGCCGGTGAGCGCGGCGGAGAGCTCGGTGGGCGCGGCGGAGAGCTCCGTGACCGCGGCGGCGACGGGGGCGGGCGCGGCGGCCTCGCCGTGGTGGACGGCCCCCGCCGGGTGCATCGCGGCGGCGTGCGTGCCCGGGCCCTCGTGCCCGCCCGCGCCCGCAGGGCCGCCGTGGCCGCCGGCCGGGTGGCCGAGCGTGTGCATGGTCACGATGCCGAGCAGCAGGGCGGCGAGCAGCAGCAGGCGCGGCGCCCACGGCACCGGCGGGCCGAACGGCCGTGACCACACCATCCTCCGCCTCCCGTCGGCCCCGTCTCCGTGTACCCGGGCAGGGTATCCCGAACTCACCCCGGGAGCGGCGCCGGGGCGCCGCGGCGCGTTCACCCGGCCGGGCCGTCCGGGCCGTCCGCCGACGCAGCGGGGCCGGCGCCCAGCACGGCGGCCGCCACGTGCTCGCGGAACCAGCGGTGGCCCGGATCGGCGGAGTTGCGCGGGTGCCAGGCCATGCCCAGCTCCAGCGGGGCGAGGTCGAGCGGGATCGGGAAGGTGCGCAGGCCCAGCGCGGCGACGGTGTCCGGCAGCCAGTCCGCCGGGACGAGGGTGATCAGGTCGCTGTCCCGGGCCAGCAGCATCGCGCCGGTGTGGCTGGGCACGACGACCGCCACCCGGCGCCGCAGCCCGAGCCCCGCCAGCGCGGTGTCGATCGGCCCGAGCCGCTTGCCGCGCCGGGAGACGCCGATGTGGTCGGCGGCGGCGAAGCGCCGGGCGGTGATCCGGCGGCCGTCGAACAGCGGGTGGCCGGCGCGGGCGAGACCGACCAGCTCGGCGCTCAGCAGCGCGCGGGTGCGGATCTCCGGGTCCAGCTGCCCGAGCACGCCCAGCTCGACGTCCACCAGGCCCTGGCGCAGCGCCGGACCGCCCTCCAGGCTCTCCGGCAGGAACACCACGTCCACCCGCGGCGCCCCGGCCCGGACCCGCTCGGCAAGCGGGCCGGCCGTCCGCGCCAGCAGCAGTTCGCCGGCCTGCACGGTGAAGGTGCGGTCGAGGTGCACCGGGTCGAACCCGGCGCCGGGCCGCAGCACGTCGTCGCAGGCGCGCAGCAACGCGGCCACCTCCTCGCGCAGTTCGAGCGCCCGCGGGGTGGGGACGAGCCCCTGCCCGGCGCGCACCAGCAGCGGGTCCTCGACGGCGCGGCGCAGCCGGGCCAGCATCCGGCTGACCGCCGCCGGCGAGGTGCCGAGCCGCTCGGCCGCGCGGGTCACGCTGTTCTCCTGGAGCAGGGCGTCCAGCGCCCGCAACAGGTTGAGGTCCACGGCAGCACGCTCCTGAGCTGTATCTTTCCGTTCCCGGCAACTATCCGATGCCGATTCTTGCATTGTTCCCGCCCGGGGCCGCCGACGAAGGTGGGGGACGACCACGAAAGACCCTTCTGAGGAGTCCTCATGTCCCAGCACACCGACCGCTCCGACCGCGCCGGCGACGTGCTCGCCGTCGTCAGCCAGAGCGGCCCGACCGTCTCGTTCTTCGACGCCGCCACCGACCGGCACCTCGACACCGTCGAAATCCTCGCCGAGCCGCACGAGTTGTGCTTCGACCCGACGCAGCGGCTGCTCTGGTGCACCAGCGCGTACCACTCGGGCTACTACCACGCCAACAGCGGCCGCCGCACCGAGCTGACCGTCATCGACGCCGACACCCGCCGGATCGTCGAGGTGATCGATCTCGCCCCCGAACACGGCCCGCACGGGCTGGCGTTGGACACCGCGCGGAAGCGGCTCTACGTCAGCGTGGAGGCCGGCGAGGACCGCCCCGGCGGCGTCGTGGTCATCGACACCGGGACCCGCCGCCCGATCGGCCGGATCGACACCGACGCCCCCGGCCCGCACTGGTTCGCCATCTCCCCGGACGGCCGGACCGGCTTCGCCACCAACAAGGAGGCGCCCTTCGTCTCGGTCGTGGACCTCGAACGGGGCGTGCTGACCGCCAAGATCGAGGTCCCCGGCAGCGAGGGCCTGGCCGTCTCCCCCGACGGCACCCGGGTCTACGCGGCCGGGCCTTACGTCTCCACCACCACCCCCTCCACCGCGGCGCCGGGCGTCCGGGTCATCGACGTCGCGGCCGAGACCGTCACGGCCGTGCTCCCGCTGGAGTCCCCGGCACTGCCGGTGCACCTCACCTCGACCGGCCTGGTCCTGGCCGGCGAGGTCCGGCTGGCGCCCGACCCGGCCAACGCCCTGGGCCGCCAACTCCCGGGCCGCCTCACCGTGTTCGCGGCCGAGGACCATCGCCGGATCGGCTCCGTCGAGGTGGGCCTGTTCCCGCTCACCATCACTTCCTCCCCGGACGGCGCCCTGGCCTACGTCTCCAGCGTCGTCTCCTCCACCGTCGACGTCATCGACCTGGCCACCCTGACGCCGGTCTCCCGGCTGACCGTCCCGAAGCTCGCCGACCCGGGCGCCCACGGCCTGGCCTACCTCCCCCGCCCGGCCTGACCCCCGGACGGCACCCCCGCCCCAGGCCCCGCGCGCCCGAGCAGTCCGCGCGCGGGGCCTGGGGCGTTCCCACTGAAGGGTTGTGACGAACCGTCGGATGTCCACCTCGCGGGACCTCCGGCGGACGGGCGCGCCGGGCCACGGCCGGAGGAGGCGCACCCCCGGGACGCACACCCCCAGGACACGCACCGCGCCAAGTTCGCGGTTTTCCACGATGCCCGGGTGCGGCGGCCGCTGCCAGTCTGTGACCACCACCGCACCCCGCAGCCGGGGCGGGCCGATCCGCCACGGGTGACCGGCTGCCACGTGGAACGTCCAGAAGGGAATGCTTGTCATGAACAGGCGAATTCGCGCGGCCTCGCTCTGCGCCGTCCTCGCCGCCGCGGTCCTCGTCGGCGGTACCGCCCAGGCGTACGCCGCCTCGGCCTCTCCCGCGCCGGCGCAGGCCGCCGTGGCACCCGCCTCCGTGGCGCCCGCCGTCCAGGAAGGTGTGTCGGCGCAGGCGATCGACCTCTGGCGGTGGGCCGGCCAATACGAGTCCTACGTCGCCGCGCAGGCGGCGTACTGGGTGCTGTACGGCCTCGGGAGCGCCGTCCAGTACAAGATCGAGCAGGTCTGGGTCGGCAGCGCGTACGCGTGGGTGCTCTACATCCAGTGAGCCCCCCGGCGCCGGCACCGAGCCGCGCCACCCCCGGATCCGAACACCGCGAGCGTGACGCGCGTCCGCCCGCCCAGCCTCGAAGAGAGTGGGTCACCCCATGCAGCGCAAGACGTCCATGACCGGTCTGGGCCGCACGGCCGCCGGTGCCCTCACCGCCCTGTTGATGGCGGCCGGAGCGGTCGCCCTCGCCCCGTCCGCGCAGGCCTCGACCGGGCAGACCGGGCCGCAGGCGTCCGCGGCGCAGCGCCCGGTCGCCGAGAGCGAGGCTGCGAGTGCGCCGGCGCTCGCCGCCAAGCGTTCCACGAACGTCACCCTGACCAACAAGAGCGGGTCCGGCATGACCAAGACGTGGGAGAAGCTCGACCACGGCTGCTGGACGAACGACATGCTGCCGTCCGACTACATCCCCGACACCAAGTCGGCCACCTGGGAGAGCGAGTCCTGCGGGTTCGCGACCGGGACGGAGGGGAGCATCACCTACACGCTCGCCAGCGGCGGCGAGGTCAAGCTGCACTGGAACAACCCCTACTGGGGCAGCAACGACTACAACTGCGACGTCCCGTACGGATACAGCTGCTCCAGGAGCGGTGGCAGCGGGGACAACACCTCGGTGACGTTCGAGATCAAGCGCGCGTCCTGGGCTGCCGCGGCCGCGGCCACCGAGTCCCCGGCCGCCGAGGCCCCGGCCGCCGCGGAGGCGCCCGCCCTCATGAGTGCCGCCCGGAGCACCTCCGTCAACTTCACCAACAACTCGGGCAAGCTGCTCACCCGCTCCGGCGCGAGCCTGCAGTGGGGGATCTGGTCCGACAACGGGATGCCGCCGTCCATGGTCCAGTCCGGGGTCACCGCGAAGTGGGCGAGTGAGTCGGACGGCTTCATGACCGGCACGGAGGGCGACGTCACCTTCGACGTGCTCGGCGAGCAGGGCAAGGTGAAGGTGCACTGGAACAACCCCTACGCGGGCAGCAACGGCTACAGCTGCGATGCCCCGTGGGGCTACAAGTGCACCTGGCAGGGCGGCGGCGGCGACAACGCCGCGGTCTCCTTCACCCTGTCGAAGTCCTGATCGCGCCGGTCGGACCTGAGCCGTCCCCGCCCGGGTGCCTCCGTACCCGGGCGGGGACGGCACGGCTCTGCCACGGCCCCTCTACCGCCCCAGCACCGCGACGAGTTGGGTGCGCCGGGCGATCCGCAGCTTCCGGTAGGCGCTGGTGAGGTGCGTCTCCACGGTGCGGCGGGTGAGGCACAGCGCGGCGGAGATCTGGGCGTTGCTGTGCCCCGCCGCCGCCAGTTCGGCTACCCGCCGCTCGGCGGGGGTCAGCGCGTGCCCGCCGTTCCGGTTGCGCACCCCGCCCGCGCGCAGCGCCGCCGTCGTCAGGTCGAGCAGCCGGCCGCCGGCCGGCGTCCCGTCCTCCGCGGCGGGCCCGGCCAGCCGCAGCGCCACGGCGTGCGCCTCGCGCAGGGTGTCGCGGCCCTTGCGGCCGCTGCCCGCCTCGAGGTGGGCCCGGCCGAGGTCGACCAGCACCTCCACGAGTTCCACCGGCGCGTTGCCCGGCCGGAGCAGCTCGGCACCCTCGGTCAGCGACTCCAGGGCCGTCCTGCCGCCCACGGCCGCGGCGTACGCCCGCAGCGCCCGGCCGACGGTGCGCGCGGTGCCCCAGGTCCGGGCGTGGCGCAGCTCCTCCTCGGCGAGCTCGCGGGCCTCCTCCCGCCGGCCGAGCCGGACCAGCGCGAGCGCCGCCCCGGAACGCCAGGGCGTGGCGACCGGGCTGACGAAGTCCCGGGCGCTCTGGCCGGCTCCGCAGACCAGGTAGTCGTCGAGCGCCGCCTGCCAGTCGCCGTCCGCCGCGTGCAACAGGGCCCGGGTGTAGCTGAGTTCGTTCCACTCCCAGGAGCTGTCGCCGCCGGACGGGCCGGCCAGGGCCACCGCCTCCCACGCCCCGGCGCGCCGGCCCGTCTCCCGCCGGGCGGTCGCCACCATGGCCGCCAGGTGCGGCAGCCGGACGCCGTGGCCGGCGGTCGCGGCCACCAGCGGGGCGTTCTCGGCGACGACGCGCTCGAACTCCCCCGCCCAGAGCGCCGCCTCGGCCCGGACGCTGAGCAGGCACTGCAGCCCCACGTCCGTCAGGTCCGGCGGGACAGGCGGGGCGGGCAGGCACAGGTCGGTCAGCTCGCGGGCCTCCGCCAGGCGGTCCGCCCACTGCAGCAGGGTGGCCGCGCTGCCGAGCCAGGCGGTCCGCAGCCGCGGGTCCACCGGCGCCGCCAGCCGCGGCCGGACCCGGGCGAGCGCCTCGGCCGCCGAGCAGAGCCCGGCTCCGGCCTCGTACTCGGTGACCAGCCCGCACACCAGCGGCTCGATGGCGGGGGGCGCCGTCGGGGCGAGCGCGCGCAGGCCGGCCACGGCGCCGCGCCAGGCGTCGCTGTCATGGGAGGAGACGAGCGCGCCGAGGGTCTGCAGCACCTGGACGAGTTCGTCGTCGTCGGCCGTCCGGCTGGCCTGGTGGAGCACCCGCAGCGCGGTGTCCGGGTCCCGGCCCGCGACCAGGGCCGCGCTCAGGGCGGTCGCCGCGCTCGCGCGCTCCCGGTGGTCGGTGTGCAGTTCGAGCCCGGTGTGGAGCCTGCGGATCCCGGCGGTCGCGTTGTTCGGCAGCTCCAGGGCGCCCAGCCGCATAGTGAGGGCGGCCCGCCGGTCCGGGTCGAGCGGGGCGCTCAGGGCGTGCCGCAGGTACGCGGCGGAGGCCGCGACGTGGCCGGCCCGCATCGCCTCCTCGGCGGCGTCGGCCAGCGAGCGGGCCATCCACACCTCGTCCGGCCGGTCCACCCGCAGCAGCCGGGTGGCCACGGCCGTGGCCGGCGCACCGCTCTCGTCGAGCAGTTCCGCGACCCGGGTGCGCAGCGCGGCCACGGACTCCGGCGCGGCGGCGGCGAGCACGGCCTCCCGCGCCAGGGGGTGGCGCAGCAGCCGGCCGAGGCGGCGCACCGACCGCTCGCCCGGGGCGCGCCAGGAGGTGCAGAGGGCGGAGAACCGGTGCAGGAGGCCCGGGTCGGCCGGCATCCCCTCCTCGGCCGCGACGGCGAGGGCGAGGCAGGCGTGGCGCAGGCACGGATCGGCCCGCCTCAGCCAGTCGGCGAGTGTGTCGCGGTAGCGGCTGCGGGACCGGGCGGACGGCGGGCGGGGCAGCGGCCCCTCGGCGAGGTCGGCGACCAGGGCCCGCACCAGGGCCGGGTTGCCGACGCCCGCCTCGACGCAGGTCACGGTGGACTCCCGGTCCAGGCCGACGGCGCGGGCGAGGCGGACGACCGCGGCCGCGCTGAGCGGCCGGAGGACGACGGACCCGCCGGTGGGGGGCGGCAGGGCCGTCGGGTCGGACGGGTCGGCGCACTCGGTGGCCACCAGCAGGACGGGGAGGCCGGCGATGCGGCGGGCGAGGTAGCCGAGCCAGCGCCGGGACGGCTCGTCGGCGAGGTGCAGGTCGTCCACCGCGAGCAGGGCCGGCCGCTCGGCGGCGGACCGGGCCAGTCGCGTCACCAGCCGGTGGAACAGCCGCTGTTCGTCCGGCCCGGCCGGCGCCGAGAAGGGCACGGCCGCGTCGTCCGCGAAGAGCTGCCGGACGAGACCGAACGGGAACGCCGTCTCCTCCCGTACGCCGCGCGCGCGGACGACGCGCATGGCGTCGCCGGCGGCCTGTTGCCGGACGATCGCCTCCAGCGCGGCGGTCCGGCCCAGACCGGCCACCGGCGCCGAGAGCAGGAGCCGGCGTCCGCCGCCCGCCCGGGCGGCCGCAGCGGCTGTCGCAGCCATGCCAAGCACCTCGTCGCGCTCCAGGAGCATGTAATCCCGTCCCTTTCCCGTGTTCGTCCCGCGGCACCGGCCCGGGGTCGCACCGCCCTCCCGGCCGCCGGTCCCGCAGTCGTCGGAGCCGAATTCCCCCGGAATTCCGCAAGGCTCCCTTACCGGTCGGATCTTCACCCGAAGACGACAGGATCCGACGCACCCGCACCGAAAAAGGCGGGATCACGCTCGTGGCAGAGCCTGATCTCGCCGCTGTTATCACGTTTCATGCACGAACTTTCCGTCCGCCGGAGCCGGCCCGTCAGCTGGGAGCCCATCCGGCGCACCGTGCGCAGCGACAGCCGGCGGCGTCGGGAGGCCACCTCGCCGGTGCAACCGATGCCGAGCGGGAGCAGCCGATGCCGAGCAGGAACAGCGACTCCCGCTCCTTGGGTCGTCAGGTCGCGCCCGTCGCGGGGCGCCGTCCGGCCACCCCCGGGCCGGCCGCCGTTCAGGCGCCACACGTTCCCGCCACACGGACGACCCGACGCCCGCCCCCAGGAGTGAGATGGGCGGAGTTTCGCCCCCACGGCGCCGAATTCTTCACCGGAGCACCACCGCCGCACCATGCACGGTGACTCGGCGTACACGGCTCCGGCGGGAAGGGCCCGGCGTCCGCACCTGCCGAAGCCCGCACAATCCGCCCGATCGGGCGCCGCCGTCACCGCCCCCCTGTCCGCTTTTCGCACCGATATCCGCGATTCATACCCCCGTCACTCACGGCGAGCCAACTGGAACCATTTCCTCCCGTTTCCCGGCGGCACGCCGCACATTTCCGCCGGAGGCGCTGTCGGCGCACCGGTCGACGAATGGTGGCCACGGTCACGTTTCGCCGTCCCGGCCGTGTCAGGAATCCGTAAGGAACGCACTGGACAACGCACCCGAACCCACCGGGAGATCACCAGGTCAGCACGCCGGGCGGCGTACCGGACGGCATCCCGGCATTCGGCCGCCCCCACCGGTCGGCACGCTGTCGGGCAGCCGGGATCGTTAATGTGCGTGCAATAGAGCCGCTGTAGCGTGGATCCGGATGAGGCGTCCACGAAGCGGAATTCACCCGAGGACAGCCCGCGCCCGCGCCCGGCGGAAGATCGGTGTCGGCGACCGGATGAACAGCAGGAGGAGAAGAAGATGATCGACCACGACCTCAGGAACACGCCCCGGCCGAGACACCTCGCCGCAGCTCAGGCGGCCGTCGTGGCCGGGACGAGGGCCGGCGCCGGCCGGGAGGGCCGCGACGTCTACGTACCGGGACGCCTCGACCCCGTCGAGGACGAACACCTGTCACCTCCCGAGCCGGGCGTCTCCTTACGCACCGTCGAACTGGCCAACCTGGGGATCAGGCGCGCCCTCGTCCACCAGCAGGTCGAGGCCGCCCTCGCGGCGGAGGAGGACCGCGGCAACCCGTGCGGCATGTGGTCGGCGGTCATGACGCTCCTCTACACCGGCGACATCGTCACCGCGCACGCCGAGTGCCGCCGACTGGCCGACGACCCCCGCTGGTCGGGCTCACCGCGGCACCAGGAGGTACTGACCCTGCTGCGCGCGCGGATCAGCCTGCTGGAGGGCCACGGCCTCGAGGCGTCCGGCCTGCTCACCGCACAGCTGACCCGCGGGATCTCGCCGCACCTCGGCGGGCTCGCCGTCGCCTGGCTCATCGAGGCGCACGTCCTGGCCGGCGAACTGGGGCACGCGCACCAGGTGCTGCGGGCGCACGGCCTGGCCGGCCGGCTCGACACCGGCCGCCCGGACCTCGTCCACACCCTGGCCGCGCGCGGCGCACTGCAGCAGGCGGCCGGCCAGTTCCAGCACAGCCTGAAGGACTTCCTGGCGTGCGGACGGCTGCTCGCCGAGCACCAGGTCGCCAACCCCGCCGTCATTCCCTGGCGTTCCCGGGCCTCGGCGGCCGCGCTCGCGGCCCACCAGGGCGGCCTCGCACTCGCCCTGGCCGAGGAGGAACTGGCCGCGGCCCGCACCTGGGGCTCACCGCGCTGCATCGGCCTGGCGCTGCACGCCCTCGCGGTCGCCCGCCGGGACGACACCTCGGTCGCACTCCTGGAGGAGGCCGTGGTGCTGCTCCATCTCGCCTACGCCTGGGGCGAGTTGATCCAGGTCCTGTACGACCTCGGGACCCTGCGGATCGACACCGAGAACCGGTCCGCGGGCCGCCGTCACCTGGAGGCCGCCCTCGTGGTGGCCCGGGAGAGCGGCAACCGGCGCTGGCAGCGCCGCCTGTGGTCCGCCCTGGACCGCCTGGACGCCCCCAGCCTCACCAGCCAGGAACTGCACATCGGCCAGCTGGCCAGCGCCGGCTACAGCAACCGGCAGATCGCCGAGACCCTCTTCCTGGCGACCCGCACCGTCGAGTTCCACCTGTCGAGCGTCTACCGCAAACTCGCCATCTCCGGCCGGAGCGAGCTGCACTCCGCACTCGACACCCAGCGCCTTTCGTCCTTCCGGCTCGACCACTGTTACTCCGCCGTCTGACCCCGCCGTTCATCCGCCGCTCACCCGTGGTTCGGGTGGGCGGCGTTTCGCATTCCGGGCCCTTTCCGTTCCGCCCGCGGGCCGCTTCACCGGGCCCGACAGGGGCCTACGGGCGACCCGCAAGGGATCCTGCGGGTCGCCCGTAGGCTTGCCGGTGGAGCCTTGTAGCGCGACAGCCGATCATGCGAACGTCGAGTGGTCGGACATTCGACCCGCGAGTCCGAAGAGGCGGGTCGAGAATCCCTCCCCACCGCCGAGGAAGTAGGCGCTCCATGCTCCAGCAGAACACCACCAAGCGCATCGGGTACTGGCTTCTGCATTTGCACCAGCTCTTCGACGAGGCCACCGCGAAGGCCCTCGCGGAAGAGGATCTGAACCGGCGGCAGTGGCAGGTTCTGCACGCCATCAGTATCGGGGTGCGGACCGTCGCGGACATCGACGCGGCATTCTCCCCCTTCCTGGTCGTGGACCGCGCCGACTCCTACCGGTCGGTGGTCGACGGATTCGTGGACCGCGGCTGGGTGCTCCGCCAGGGCGACACGGTGACGCTCACCGAATCCGGCGCCGCGGCGCACCTGCGGGCCGAGGTCCTGGTGAACGACCACGCGGCCCACTCGCTCGCCGGAATCTCCGAAGCCGAATTCCTCGCCGCCAACGACGTCCTGGCCCGCATCGCCGCCAACATCGAGAAATCGTAGGGATTTCCCGACATTCACCCCCCCCTGGGACCGGCTCCCCGGACGCTCTGGAGATTCACATGGACGCTTCAGTCATTGTCGTCGGCGCCGGGCCGGCCGGGCTCATGCTGGCCGGAGAACTGCGTCTCGCGGGCGTCGACACGATCGTGCTCGACCGGCTGCCGGAACGGACCGGCGAGTCGCGCGGGATCGGCTTCACCATCCGCACGATGGAGGTGTTCGACCAGCGCGGCCTGCTGCCCCGGTTCGGCGAGATCCGGACGAGCCAGGACGGGCACTTCGGCGGCCTCCCCCTGGACCTGGCCTCCCTGGACGCCGCCCACGCGTCGGCGCGCGGTGTCCCCCAGTCCGCCACCGAGTCCGTACTGGAGTCCTGGGCGCGGGAGTTGGGCGCCGACATCCGGCGCGGCACGGAGGTCACCGGCCTGGCCGAGGACGGCGAAGGCGTGACCGTGGTCCTCCGGGACTCGGCCCGCGCGCTGCGGGCCCGCTACGTGGTGGGCTGCGACGGCGGTCGCAGCACCGTCCGCAAGCTCGCCGGGTTCGACTTCCCCGGCACGCCCGCGACCACCGAGCTGTTCCTCGCCGACCTCAAGGGCGTGGACCTGGAACCCCGGATGACCGGGCAGCCCACCGACGGCGGCCTGGTGATGGTGGCCGAGCTGCCCGGCGGCATCCACCGGATCATCGTCGGGGAGCGCGGCACCCCGCCGCGACGCCGTTCGGGGCCGCCGGAGTTCGACGAGGTCGCCGACGTGTGGAAGCGGCTCACGGGCATCGACCTCACCGGTGCCGAGCCGGTCTGGGTGAGCTCGTTCAGCGACGCCGCCCGGCTGGTCACCGAGTACCGCCGCGGCCGGGTGCTGCTCGCCGGGGACGCCGCGCACGTCCACCTCCCCGCGGGCGGCCAGGGCATGAACACCTCCGTCCAGGACTCGGTCAACCTGGGCTGGAAGCTCGCCGCGGTGGTGCGGGGCACGGCGCCCGAGGCGCTGCTCGACAGCTACCACGAGGAGCGGTACGAGGTCGGCCGCCGGCTGCTGGCCAACACCCGGGCGCAGAGCCTGCTGATCCTCGGCGGCGAGGAGGTCTCCCCCGTACGGGAGACGCTCGGCGAACTCCTCGTCCACCCCGAGGTGGTCCGCCACCTCGCGGCGCGGGTCAGCGGCCTCGACATCCGGTACGACGTCGGCAGCGGGCGCAATCCGCTGCTCGGTGCGCGCCTTCCGCACCTCGACCTGGCCTGGGAGCGCGGTCGCACCACGAGCACCGCGCTCCTGCGCACCGGGCGCGGCGTGCTGCTCGACCTCGACGACAACGCGACGCTGCGCGGGCGGGCCGACGCCTGGCGGGACCGGATCGACATCGTGACGGCGACCCCCGTCGGCGTCCCGGACGGCAGTGACCTGAAGGGGACCTCGGCGGTGCTCGTGCGCCCGGACGGACACGTCGCCTGGGCCGCCCCCGGCAGCCACCACGACCTACCGATGGCCCTGGACCGCTGGTTCGGGCCCGCTCGACAAGCAAGGGAGTAGGGAAAACCATGCACAGCACTCTGATCGTGGCCAGGATGGCCCCCTCCTCGGCCCAGGACGTCGCCGAGCTCTTCGGCGCCTTCGACCGCACCGACATGCCCGGCCGCATGGGCACGCGCCGCCGTCAGCTCTTCTCCTTCCGCGGCCTGTACTTCCACCTCCAGGACTTCGACGACGACAACGGCGCGAGCCGCATCGAGGAGGCCAAGACCGATCCGCTGTTCACCTCGATCAGCGAGGACCTCAAGCCGTACATCGAGGCGTACGACCCGGCGACCTGGCGTTCCCCCGCGGACGCCATGGCCCGCCGCTTCTACGAATGGAGCGCGTGATGGGAGGCGCCCACGGCCGGCGGGTCGTGATCACCGGTGTCGGGGTGACCGCGCCGGGCGGCCACGGCACCAAGGGCTTCTGGAAGCTGCTCACCGACGGCCGCACGGCGACGCGCCGCATCTCGTTCTTCGACCCGTCGCCGTTCCGCTCGCAGGTGGCCGCCGAGGTCGACTTCGACCCGGAGCTGTCCGGACTCACCCCGCAGGAGATCCGGCGCATGGACCGGGCCGCGCAGTTCGCGGTGGTCACGGCGCGCGAGGCGGTCGCCGACAGCGGCCTCGAGTTCGCGGCGCTCGCCCCGCACCGCACGGGCGTGACGATCGGCAGCGCGGTCGGCGCCACGATGGGCCTCGACCAGGAGTACCGGACCGTCAGCGACGGCGGCCGCCTCGAACTGGTCGACCAGGCCTACGCCGTGCCGCACCTCTACAACTACATGGTGCCCAGCTCCTTCGCGACGGAGGTCGCCTGGGCGGTGGGCGCCGAGGGCCCGAGCACGGTCGTCTCCACCGGCTGCACCTCCGGTCTCGACGCGGTGGGCTACGCCGCCGACGTCATCCGGGAGGGCTCCGCGGACGTGATGATCGCGGGCGCCGCCGACGCGCCCATCTCGCCCATCACGGTGGCCTGCTTCGACGCGATCAAGGCGACCACGCCGCGCAACGACGATCCGCAGCACGCCTCGCGCCCCTTCGACAACAGCCGCAACGGCTTCGTCCTGGGCGAGGGTTCGGCGGTCTTCGTCCTGGAGGAGCTGGAGAGCGCCCGCAGGCGCGGCGCGCGGATCTACGCCGAGGTCGCCGGCTTCGCGACCCGGTCGAACGCCTTCCACATGACCGGGCTGCGGCCCGACGGCAAGGAGATGGCCGAGGCGATCCGGGTCGCGCTCGACGAGGCGCGGCTCGCCCCGCAGGACATCGACTACATCAACGCGCACGGCTCCGGCACCAAGCAGAACGACCGGCACGAGACGGCCGCGTTCAAGCGCAGCCTCGGCGACCACGCCTACCGCACGCCGGTCAGCTCCATCAAGTCGATGGTGGGGCACTCGCTCGGCGCGATCGGCTCGATCGAGGTGGCCGCCTCGGTCCTCGCCATGGCCCACGACGTCGTGCCCCCGACCGCGAACCTCCACAACCCCGACCCGGAGTGCGACTTGGACTACGTACCGCTGACGGCCCGGGAGTGGAAGACCGACGCGGTGCTCTCCGTGGGCAGCGGCTTCGGCGGCTTCCAGAGCGCGATCGTGCTCGCCTCGCCCGACCGGGCGGGTGCCCGGTGAGCTCGCGCGCGGTGGTCACCGGACTGGGCGTCGTCGCGCCCACCGGCCTCGGCCTGGCGGACTACTGGGCGGCGACGCTCGCCGGGCGGGGCGCGATCGGCCGGGTCACCCGGTTCGACCCGTCGCCGTACGCCTCCCGGCTCGCGGGCGAGATCCACGGCTTCGAGGCCGGGGAACACCTCCCCGGCAGGCTGCTCCCGCAGACCGACCGGATGACGCGCCTCGCCCTGGTCGGCGCCGACTGGGCGTTCGCGGACGCGGGCGTCGTCCCGTCCGAACTGCCCGACTACGACGTCGGCGTCATCACGGCGAGCCACTCCGGCGGCTTCGAGTTCGGCCAGAACGAGCTGCGCGCGCTGTGGAGCAAGGGCGGCCAGTACGTCAGCGCCTACCAGTCGTTCGCCTGGTTCTACGCGGTCAACAGCGGCCAGATCTCCATCCGCGGCGGACTGCGCGGCCCGAGCAGCGTGGTGGTCAGCGACCAGGCCGGCGGTCTCGACGCGGTGGCGCAGGCCCGCCGGCAGATCCGCAAGGGCACCAGCATGGTGATCTCCGGGGCGGTCGACGCCTCCATCTGCCCGTGGGGCTGGGTGGCCCAGCTCACCAGCGGGCGCCTGACCACCAGCGACGACCCGGAGCGCGCCTACCTGCCGTTCGACGACCGGGCCTCGGGCCACGTGCCGGGCGAGGGCGGCGCGCTGCTCGTCCTGGAGAACGCCGAGCACGCCCTGGAGCGCGGCGCCCCGCAGGTGTACGGGGAGATCGCCGGGCACGCCTCCACCGTCGACCCGCGGCCCGGCAGCGACCGCGCGCCGACCCTGCAGCGCGCCGTGGAACTCGCCCTGGCCGACGCCGGCCTGGCACCGGACGACATCGACGTGGTGTTCGCCGACGCGGCGGCCGTGCCCGACCTGGACCGGGCCGAGGCGGAGGCGATCACCAAGGTGTTCGGGGTGCGCGCCGTACCGGTGACCGCCCCGAAGACGATGACGGGCCGCCTGTACTCCGGCGCGGCGCCGCTGGACCTGGCGGCCGCGTTCCTGTCGATGCGCGACGGCGTGATCCCGCCGACCACCGGCTCCACCCTGTCCCCGGACTACGACATCGACCTGGTCACCGGCGCCCCGCGCCCCCACGCGGTGCGCGCCGCCCTCGTGCTCGCCCGCGGCCAGGGCGGATTCAACTCCGCGATGGTCGTGCGGTCCGCCCACCACTGACGGAAGGAAACCTCGTGTCCACCACCGCTTTCACCCTCTCCGAGCTCAAGCGGATCCTCCTGGAGGCCGCCGGCGCCGACGCGGAGGCCGACCTGGACGGGGACATCCTCGACACCGAGTTCGCCGACCTCGGCTACGAGTCGCTCGCCCTCCTGGAGACGGCCGGGCGCATCGAGCGCGAGTACGGGATCAGCCTCGACGAGGACGCCTTCTCCGAGGCCCGCACCCCGCGCGCCCTGATCGACCTCGTCACCGCCCACCTGCCCGCCGCCCACGCCGCCTGACCGGGAGCCGAACATGACCGACACCACCGCACGCAGGGTCGCCCTGGTCACCGGTGCGACCAGCGGGATCGGCCTGGCCTCGGCCCGGCTGCTCGCCGAGCAGGGGCACCGGGTGTTCCTGTGCGCCCGCGACGAGAAGACCGTCGCCCGGACCGTCAAGGACCTGCAGGACGAGGGCCTCGACGTGGACGGCACCACCGCCGACGTGCGCTCCAAGGAGCAGGTGGCCGCCGTGGTGCGGGCCGCGGTCGACCGCTTCGGGCCGATCGACGTCCTGGTGAACAACGCGGGCCGCTCGGGCGGCGGGGTGACCGCCGACCTGGCCGACGAGCTGTGGGAGGACGTCATCGCGACCAACCTCACCAGCGTCTTCCTGATGACCCGCGAGGTCCTGAACTCGGGCGGGATGCGCACCAAGGCGCGCGGCCGCATCATCAACATCGCCTCCACCGCCGGCAAGCAGGGCGTGGTGCTCGGCGCCCCCTACTCGGCGTCCAAGCACGGCGTGGTCGGCTTCACCAAGGCCCTCGGCAACGAGCTCGCGCCGACCGGCGTCACGGTGAACGCGGTGTGCCCCGGCTACGTGGAGACCCCGATGGCGCAGCGGGTCCGCCAGGGCTACGCGGACGCGTACGGCACCACCGAGGACGCGATCCTGGAGAAGTTCCAGGCGAAGATCCCGCTCGGCCGGTACTCGACGCCGGAGGAGGTCGCGGGCCTGGTCGGCTACCTCGCCTCCGACCTGGCGGCTTCCATCACCGCCCAGGCCCTGAACGTGTGCGGCGGCCTCGGCAACTTCTGATCCCGCCCGACCCGACTGAGGAGCACCCATCATGACGACCCGTGAGGTCGAGCACGAGATCACCGTCTCGGCGACGGCGCAGGAGGTCTACCGGCTGCTCGCCGAGGTGGAGAACTGGCCGCGCCTCTTCCCGCCGAACGTGTACGTCGAGCACCTGGAGCGGGAGGGCGACCGGGAGCGGATCCGGATCTGGGCCACCGCCAACGGCGAGGCCAAGAACTGGACCTCGCGCCGCCGGCTCGACCCCCAGGGGCTGCGCATCACCTTCCGGCAGGAGGTGTCGTCCCCGCCGATCGCCGAGATGAGCGGCACCTGGATCGTCGAGCCGCTGGGCCCGGAGGAGACCCGGCTGCGGCTGCTGCACTCCTACCGGGCCGTCGACGACGACCCCGAGTCGCTCGCCTGGATCGACCGGGCGGTCGACGGCAACAGCCGCGCCGAGCTGCCCTCGCTCAAGGCCGGACTCGAAGAGGCCTCGCGGACCGCGGAGTTAACGCTGTCGTTCACGGACTCGGTGCGGGTCGAGGGGTCCGCGAAGGACCTGTACGACTTCGTCAACGAGGCCGACCGGTGGGTGGAGCGCCTGCCGCACGTCGGTTCCGTCCGGCTCACCGAGGACACCCCCGGCCTGCAGGTCCTGCGGATGGACACCGTCGCCAAGGACGGCTCCACGCACACCACCGAGTCGGTGCGGGTGTGCTTCCCGCACCAGCGGATCGCGTACAAGCAGACCACGCTGCCCGCGCTCATGACGCTGCACACCGGGATCTGGGAGTTCGTGGAGGGCGACGACGGGGTGGTCACGGCCTCGTCGCAGCACACCGTCGTCGTCAACCCGGAGAACATCACCCGGATCCTGGGCCCGGACGCGGACGTCGAGCAGGCCAGGAGGTTCCTGCGCGACGCGCTCGGCACCAACAGCCGGGCCACCCTGGAGCACGCCAAGCGGTTCGCGGAAGCGCGGCGCTGACCCATGCCGTCCACCTCGACTCCCCCGACGGACACCGATGTCGTGATCGTCGGCGCGGGGCCCGTCGGGCTGCTGCTCGCCGGGGACCTGCGCACGCACGGCGTGCGCACGACCGTCCTGGAGCGGCTCGGCGCGCCGATGACCGAGTCCCGGGCGTCCACGCTGCACGCCCGCACCATGACGGTGCTCGAGGAGCGCGGCATCCGCGAGCGGCTCGGTGAGCTGCCGGACGGCGGCCCCGGCCACTTCGGGGGCATCCGGCTCGACCTGACCGCCGCCGACCCCGGACACCGGTACGCCGGCCAGTGGAAGTGCCCGCAGACCCGCCTCGAGGCGGTCCTCCAGGAGCGGGCCCTGGAACTCGGGGCGCGGCTGCGGCGCGGCCTGCGCGTGGTCTCCCTGACCGACCGGGACGGACACGTCCTGGTCGAGGCCGTCAGGGAGGACGGCGAGCGCGTCCGCGTCACCGGCGCGTTCGTGGTGGGGTGCGACGGAGGCGACAGCACCGTGCGCCGGCTCGCCGGCTTCGACTTCGCGGGCCGCGCCGCGACCCGCGAGATGCTGCGCGCCGACGTGGCGGGCATCGACGTGCCCGCCCGGCGCTTCGAGCGGCACCCCGACGGCCTCGCCGTGGCGCACCGCTGGCCGGACGGCAGCACCCGGGTGATGGTCCACGTCTTCGGCGCGGACCCGAAGGAGCGCACCGGGCCGCCCGCGTTCGACGAGGTCGTCACCGCGTGGGCGAAGGTCACCGGTGAGGACATCGGCCACGGCACGGCCCGGTGGCTGAACGCGTTCGACGACACGAGCCGGCAGGCGACCCGGTACCGCAAGGGCCGGGTCCTGCTCGCGGGCGACGCCGCCCACGTGCAGATGCCCGTCGGCGGGCAGGCGCTCAACCTGGGCCTGCAGGACGCCGCCGAACTCGGCGGACGCCTCGCCGAGCGGGTCCGGTCCCCGGACCGCGACGACCTGCTCGACGGCTACGACCTCGTGCGCAGACCCGTCGGCGCACACACCCTCGACAACATCCGGGCGCAGTCGCTGCTGCTCCTCGGCGGGCCCGAAGTGGAGCAGCTGCGGGACGTGTTCGGCGAACTCCTCGGCCTGGCCCCGGTCCGCCGCCACCTGGCCCGCATGATCAGCGGCCTCGGCCGCCCCCGTTCCGCCGCGGCACCGCACGACTCCCCCGCAACGACCGCGACGACCGCCCCGACCACAACGACCGCGACGACCGCGACGACCGACAGGAGTTCCACGATGGGCAGGCTCACCGACAGGACGGCGCTGGTCACCGGTTCCAGCCGGGGCATCGGCCGCGCCACCGCACAGCGCCTCGCCCGGGAGGGCGCCCTCGTCATCGTGCACTACGCCTCCGACCAGGCCGCCGCGGACGAGACCGTGGCGCTGATCGAGCGGGACGGCGGCCGCGCCTTCCCGGTCCGCGCGCGGCTCGGCGCCCCCGGCGACGTGCACGAGCTGTTCCTCGGCGTGGAGCAGGGCCTGAAGGAGCGGACCGGTGAGACCAGGCTCGACATCCTGGTCAACAACGCGGGCGCCACCACGCCGGCCGGGCTCGCCCCCGAGGACGTCACCCCCGAGGAGTTCGACCGGCTCTTCGCCGTGAACGCGAAGGCCCCGTTCTTCATCGTGCAGCGGGCGCTCCCGCTGCTCTCCGACGGCGGCCGCATCATCAACATCTCGTCGGGGCTCACCCGTTTCGCCAGCCCCGACCAGGTGGCGTACGCCATGACGAAGGGCGCCATCGAGCAGCTCTCGCTGCACTTCGCCCGGCACCTCGCCCCGCGCGGCATCACCGTGAACAGCGTGGCGCCCGGCATCACCGACAACGGCAGCGCGGTGTTCGACATCCCCGAGGCCGTCGAGCAGATGGCCCAGCTGTCCGCGTTCAAGCGGGTCGGCAAGGCGGGGGACGTCGCGGACGTCGTGACGTTCCTGGCCACCGACGAGGCCCGCTGGATCACCGGGTCCTTCGTCGACGCGAGCGGCGGCACCCTGCTCGGCTGACCCGAACAGAGCCGACCCGCACAGAGCCGACCCGACCGGAGCCGACCCGACCCGGACCCCCAGGAGCGACGATGACCACCGCGCAGGCACCCGTGACCACCGCCGGCGACCGGCTCGGCGAACTCAAGGAACTCAAGGAACTGGCGCGGCTCGGAGCCGACCCGAAGGCCACCGAGCGCCAACACGCCAAGGGCAAGCTCACCGCGTACGAACGCATCGACCTGCTGCTCGACCCGGGCAGCTTCACCGAGGTGGAGCAGCTGCGGCGGCACCGCGCGACCGGCTTCGGCCTGGAGGCCAAGCGTCCCCACACCGACGGCGTGGTCACGGGCTGGGGCACCGTCGAGGGCCGGACGGTCTTCGTGTACGCGCACGACTTCCGCATCTTCGGCGGCGCGCTCGGCGAGGCGCACGCCCAGAAGATCCAGAAGATCCAGGACATGGCCATCGCGGCCGGCGCCCCGCTGGTCTCGCTGAACGACGGCGCGGGCGCCCGCATCCAGGAGGGCGTCTCGGCGCTCGCCGGGTACGGCGGCATCTTCCAGCGCAACACCCGCGCCTCCGGGGTCATCCCGCAGATCAGCGTGATGCTCGGGCCCTGCGCGGGCGGCGCCGCCTACTCGCCCGCGCTCACCGACTTCGTGTTCGCGGTCCGCGGCATCTCGCAGATGTTCATCACGGGCCCGGACGTGGTGCGCTCGGTGACGGGCGAGCAGGTCACCCAGGACGGGCTCGGCGGCGCCGACGTGCACGGCGGCGTGTCGGGCGTCGCGCACTTCGTGCACGACGACGAGGAGAGCTGCCTCGCGGACGTGCGCTTCCTGCTGTCGATGCTGCCGTCCAACAACCGGGAGCTGCCGCCCGCGGCACCGAACGGCGACCCGGCCGACCGGCGCGTGGACCGCCTGCTCGACCTGGTGCCCGCCGACGGCAACCGGTCGTACGACATCCGCGACGTGATCGCCGAGATCGTCGACGACGACGAGGTGCTGGAGGTGCACGCCCAGTGGGGCGCCAACCTCGTGTGCGCCCTGGCCCGGCTCGACGGCCAGGTGATCGGCGTCGTCGCGAGCCAGCCGTCCTCGCTGGCCGGCGTCCTGGACATCAAGGCCAGCGAGAAGGGCGCGCGGTTCGTGCAGTTCTGCGACGCCTTCAACATCCCGCTGCTCACCCTCGTCGACGTGCCGGGCTTCCTGCCCGGGGTCGACCAGGAGCACGAGGGCATCATCCGGCGCGGCGCGAAGCTCCTGTACGCGTACTGCAACGCGACCGTGCCCCGCGTCTCGGTGATCCTGCGCAAGGCCTACGGCGGCGCCTACATCGTGATGGACTCCCGCTCCATCGGCGCCGACCTGTCCTACGCCTGGCCGACCAACGAGATCGCGGTGATGGGTGCGGAGGCCGCGGCCGACGTCGTCTTCCGCCGTGAGATCGCCGCGGCCCAGGACCCGGCCACCACCCGCGAGCAGAAGATCAAGGAGTACCGGCGGGAGCTCGTCCACCCCTATTACGCGGCCGAACGCGGCCTGGTCGACGACGTCATCCACCCCGGCGACACCCGTTCCGTCCTGATCCGCGCGTTCGCGATGCTGCGCCGCAAGGACGTCGACCTGCCGCAGCGCAAGCACGGCAACCCCCCGCAGTGAGCGGCCGGCCGACCGGCTCCGACGGGCCCCCGCTCCTGCGGGTGGAGCGGGGCCGCCCGGACCCGACCGAGCTGGGCGCCCTCGTCACCGTCCTGTACGCCCGGCTGGCCGCCGCCCAGGAGCAGCCGCCGGAGCCCGGTCACCCGTCCGCGCACTGGCGCCGCCCCGAGCGCGCGCCCGGCTTCCGGGGCCCGCGGACCTGGCGCCACAGCCCCAGTTGAGCACCCCACCCACACGACACGGAGACCAGAGCATGGATGTCGGACTTCTCTTCGACCTGCGCAACCCCGACCAGTGGCACCGGCCCTGGGCCGACCACTACGCCCGCTCCCTGGAGTTCTGCGAGGAGGCCGACCGGCGCGGCGCGGACGGCCTCTGGTTCACCGAGCACCACCTCTTCGAGGACGGCTACCTGCCCTCGCCCCTGACCTTCGCCGCGGCCGCCGCCGCCCGCACCCGCGACGCCCGCATCGGCACCGCGGTCGTGCTCCCCAACCTCCACAAGCCCGCCCGGCTCGCCGAGGACGCCGCGGTCGTCGACCTGATCAGCGGCGGTCGGCTGGAGATGGGCTTCGGCGCCGGCTACCGGGTGCCCGAGTACGAGCTGTTCGACGCCGACTTCAAGAGCCGCTTCACCCAGATCGAACGCAACATCGCCGAGGTCAGGCGGCTCTGGGAGGAGGGCGGCATCACCCCGCGGCCGCTCCAGTCCTCGGTCCCGCTGTGGGGCGGCTTCTACGGTCCGCGCGGCGCCCGCATCGCGGGCCGGCTCGGCATCGGCCTCCTGCACATCTCGCACGCCTCGTACGGGCACTACCGCGAGGGCCTGGTCGAGGGCGGCCACGACCCCGGGCTCGCCCGGGTCTCCGACCTGCTCCCCGTGATACTCGCCGACGACCCGGAAGCGGCCTGGCCCCGCGTCGCACCGCACCTCGCCCACCAGATGAACACCTACCGGCAGGGCTCGGTGGAGGGCACCGACCACCCCAGGCCGCCGCTGCTCAACCCCGAGGACTTCCCGGAGGTCCCGAAGGCCGACGGCTCCTGGTCGACCCTGGAGATCCTCACGCCCGAGGACGCCGCGGCCCGCATCCACGAGCGGACCAAGGGCCTCCCGGTGAAGCACCTCATCTTCTGGGCGAGCATCGCCGGGATGCCGGACGACCTCGTCGTCCGCCACATCGAGCTGGTCAGCGAGCGGCTGCCCGCGCTGCTCGCCGAGGCCGCCGGGACCGCCGGGACCGCCGGAGCCGACGCCGCCGGATCCCGCCCGGGCAAGGTGCCCGCAGGTGACTGAGGCGCCCGCCGCCCGACCCCTCCCCGCGCCGGCCCGGCAGGGCACCTGGCGGCTCCTGTTCATCCTGTCCGGCAACATGGTCCTCGACGCCGTCGAGGTCTCGGTGGTCCTCGTCGCCCTGCCCTGGATCGGCGCCGACCTCGGCCTGTCCGTCTGGACGGTGCAGTGGCTGATGGGCGGCTTCGCCGCCGGATTCGCCGCGATGCTGCTCCTCGGCCCCCGCGCCACCGCCCGGTGGGGCCTGCGCCGCTGCTACCTCGTGGCGATGCTGGTGTTCGCCGCGGCGTCGGTGGCGGGCGGCCTCGCCGACTCGACCGCCCTCCTGATCGCCTCGCGCGTCCTCAAGGGCGGCTGCGCCGCGCTCACCGCGCCCGCCGGGCTGGCCCTGATCACCACCACCGTCCCCGACGGCCCGCGGCAGCGGCGGGCCGTGTCGGTGTACTCCCTGTTCGGCGCGGCCGGGTTCACCCTCGGCCTGCTGCTCTCCGGGGTGCTCACCGCGGCGAGCTGGCGCTGGACGTTCCTGTTCCCCGCGCCGCTCGCCCTCGTGCTCCTGGTGTGGGGCCTGCGGGTGATCCCGGACACCGGGCGCCGGACGCCGCCGCGCCTGACGGCGGACCTCGCCCGCAACGGCTCGCTGATCCGCGCGACACTCGGCGCGGCCACCCTCAACGGCACCTACGCGGCGCTGCTCCTCCTGGTCACCTTCCAGGCGCACGACCGCTTCGGGTGGCGGCCCTGGCAGGTGGCGCTGGCGCTGCTCCCCGCGTGCGTGCCGCTCGCGGTGTCCGTGCCATTCGCCGGCCGCCTGGTCGCCCGCTTCGGTACCCGGCGGCAGATCGCCGCCGGGGCGGCGGCCGCGTTCGCGGGCCAGCTGCTCCTGCTGCTGCGCCCCGAACCCGCCTCGTACGCCGGCGGTCTGCTGCCGACGCTCCTGCTCGTCGGCGCCGCCATGGCGCTGTCCTTCGCCGCGCTGAACATGCAGGCCACCCAGGACGTCGAACCCGGCCTGCGCGCGGCGGCGGTGCCGCTGTTCCAGACGGGCGTGCAGCTCGGCGGCGTCCTGATGCTGCCCCTGACCGCCGCCCTGCTCACCCGCTTCGGCGGCCACCGGCCGGCGCTCCTGGCCGTCGCGCTCGCCGGCGCGGCCGGGGTCGCCGTCGCGGTCGGCGGAACGCGCTCCGGCCGGCCGGGAGTCGACCGCCTCGGCCCCGGGCCGCGGCAGGAGAGGAACTCGCCATGACCGCTTCCCTGGAGATCATCGTCGAGGAGGACAGGTGCGTGGCCTCGGGGCAGTGCGTGATGACCGCGCCGGAGGTCTTCGACCAGCGTGACGAGGACGGTGTCGTCGTCCTCCTCGACGCCCGGCCGCCCGCCGCGGCCCAGGACGGGGTGCGCGCGGCCGTGGCCCTCTGCCCGGCCGCCGCCATCCGCCTGGCGCAGGGGCCGCCGCCGCACGGCTGACGCCCGACCGGGTCGTCGCCGGTGACAGGGACGGGCCCGGGGAGCCGCCCTCCGACCAGGTGGGCGGCTCCCTCGTGTGCGGCGTTCCGCCCGGAGTGCCCCCCCGGGCGGAACGCCGCTCGGTCACCACGCGACGGGAAGGCTCCTGACCCCGTACACCAGCGATTCGGTGCGGTACTCGATCTCCTCGAACGGGACGGCGAGCCGCAGCCCGGGGAAGCGGCGGAACAGCGCGGGCAGCGCGATGCCCAGCTCCAGACGGGCGAGTTGCTGACCGACGCACTGGTGCCGGCCGTAGCCGAAGGCCAGGTGCGGCACCGGCTTGCGGCGCAGGTCGAGCTCGTCCGCGGGTGAGGGCAGGGCGGCGCCGTGGTTGGCCATCAGCGTCGAGACGACGACGTACTCCCCGGCGCGCACCTCCTGGCCGTTGACCGACAGGTCGGTGCTGGCCCGCCTGACCAGCGGGGGCGCCACGGCGAGGAACCGCAGCAGCTCCTCGACGGCGCCGCCGGACAGCGCGTCCCCGTCGCGCAGGACCGCCAGCTGCTCCGGGTGCGACAGCAGGGCGAGGACGCTCAGTCCGATCATGCCGGAGAGGGTCCCGTGTCCGGCCACCAGGACGTCCAGCCCCATGCCGATCAGCTCGTCGTCGCTGAGCTCCGCGCCGTGCTTGCGCACCAGGTCCCCGAGGATGTTGTCGCCCGGGTCCCGCCGGTGGGCGGCGACCAGGTGGGCCATGTAGTCGATCATGGCCGCGAAGTTCTCCTGCTGGACCTCCAGCGTGGTGTCGACGCTGCTCGCGATCGCACTGCGCTCCAGGATGCCCGCCCGGTCCTCGAGCGGTGCCCCCAGCAACTCGCAGATCACGATCAGGGGCAGCGGTTCGGCGAAGGTCCTGACCAGGTCGGCGCCCGGACCGGCCTCCTCCACCGCGTCGAGGTGCTTCCCGACGATCTGCTCGATCACGCCGCTGAGCGCCCGGATCCGCTTCATCGTGAAGGCGCCGGCCTGCATCCGGCGGTACCGGGTGTGCTCGTCCCCGTCGTAGTTGAGCAGGACGCCCGGCTGGTTCATCACCGAGCGCGGGCCGGTCCAGTGCGGATCGAAGGCGAACCCGACTTCGTGGCGGGCGTCGGACAGCACCGTACGGGCGTCCTCCTCACGGGTGACGAGGACGGCTCCGACCTCGCCGAGCTGGGAGTTCGGCACCGGAACCCGGTGCAGCGACGGGTCCTCGTGCAGTGCCACGAGCGCGGGCCCGGGCCGGAACGGACACTCGGCCTGGCGGTGGTTGTGAGGCATCGACACCGGTTCGGTCATGGCGTTCACTTCCTTCCTGACGGCACGGGGGCGGTTCAGCGCGGAGCGGGCACCGGTTGCGGGACGTTCGTCACGAGGCGCTCGCCTTCTCGCGCAGGAGGTCCCTGGTGATGCTGTCGAGCAGCGCCGCGGCGCCCTTGTCGAACGCGGGGCGCAGCAGGCTGAGGGGCGTGCCCTCCACGAAGGCGCTCAGCGGCTCCCGCGGCGGGGCGTCGATGATCTCGAGGATCGGCGGGACGGTGAACTCGACCGGCTGCGCGGCCTGCTTCATCTGGGCGATGTGCGCCGCGGTGGCGGCGTCGAACTCGCCCGCGAAGCCGGTGCGCGTCCCCCCGGGGAACAGCAGCACGTACCGGGCGCGACGCGTGCTCCCGCCCTCGGCGAACGAGACGCCGAGGAGGTCGTTGAGCCGGCCGCCCTGGAACATGGCCGACCAGCCGTCGTAGCCCCGTTCGAAGCCGAGGTCGTTCCAGTTGATGCCCGGCGCCCCCACGCCGGGGCCGGCGACGTTCATCACGACCGGCGTCTCGGCCTTGTTCATCAGGTCGGCCAGGCCGTACCCGAGCAGGTACCGGCTGAGGTAGTAGAGCGCGAAGTTGTGCTCGATCCCCTCGGAGGTCACCTTCCGGTGGCTGCGGAAGTACCGCGCGCACAGCACGAGGACGTCCACCGCCTCGAACCGGTCCTCGATCTCCGCGATGACGCGCCGGTTCTCGCTGACGAGGCTGAGGTCGGCCTCGATGAAGAAGGCGCGGTCGGCGGCGCCCAGCTTGTGTGCCGTGTCGAGGTACTTCTTGCCCTTCACCGGGTCCGGAGCGATGACGACCACCTGGTCGCCCCGGCCGAGATAGGTGTGCGCGAGCGCCTGCCCGATACCGGACGTGCCGCCCGTGACAACAATGGTCTTCACCGTGGTCCTCCTCGGAACACTGGGTCGTGGGATTCTGCGCAGCAGAAGGTCTCCCGCCCGCGGGCGGACTCCACCCGGGGACGGACTGTGGGAAAAGAGATGAATCGAGAAGAGCGGGACGGGGTCAGCGGACGGGGATCAGCCGACCGCGGCGGCGATCTCCGCCCGGACCACGTCGTCGGCGAACCCGACGGCCGCCTCCGCGGCGCCGGTCGAACCCAGGGTCGACCCGTTCACGTAGACGCCGTCGATGATCAGCATGATCCGGTCGCCGAGCCGCTCCGGGTTCGCGGCCGGAGTCCTGCGCGCGAGGTCCCGCAGTTGCTCGCGCACCCGCCGGAAGTGCTTCACGGAGACCTGGTGCGCCGGATGGTCCGGGTCGGGGAACTCCGCCTGGGTGTTGCGCAGCGGGCAGCCCCTGGCGTTCGGCGCCATGGCCCGGACCGCCCGGACCAGCTCGACGAGCCGCTCCTCCGGCGCCTCCACCGCGGCGCACACCTCGCTCACGAGCCGGTCCCAGTCCTCGGCGGACCGCTCGAGGTACGCCACCACCAGCTGGTCCTTGCCGGAGAACTCCCGGTAGAGCAGCTGCTTTCCGCAGCCGGCCGCGTCGATGATCTGCTGCATGCCGACCGCGTGCACGCCCCGCTGGTCGAAGAGGTGGGCAGCGGCGTCCAGAATGCGCTCGCGGGTACCGGCAGCAGGTTTCCGGGCCATGGGCCGAGGCTAGCAGACCATGCCGTCCCGTCCCGGCCGAACTCCGGTCGTCACGACCGCTCGTGCGTGTACGGGTAGGCGGAGATGCCCGCGAACGCCGCCCGGCGGGGCGCGGCCGGGTCGAAGACCCGCAGGGCCGGCTCGCCCTCGCGCTCGATCGGGA
>NZ_JBEXJK010000011.1:0-53695 GCF_040609095.1 Kitasatospora sp. NPDC004799 | reverse complement strand
GCCCCCGTCTCGGCGGTGTTCTTTTTTGTGTTCGCTCAGGGGGGAGCGCCCTC
Organism: Kitasatospora sp. NPDC004799; assembly: GCF_040609095.1. Classification (NCBI taxonomy): domain Bacteria; kingdom Bacillati; phylum Actinomycetota; class Actinomycetes; order Kitasatosporales; family Streptomycetaceae; genus Kitasatospora; species Kitasatospora sp. NPDC004799. The sequence goes on along the minus strand of NZ_JBEXJK010000011.1, from coordinate 53,642 downwards.
CGCGGATTTGTTGGGTTTCCCGGAGGGGTTTTTTTTGTCGGACCGGCCGACTTCCCACTCCGCGCCACCCGCGCCCCCGGCCTCAGCGGCCGCCGACCGCCTGCTTGACCAGCGTCCGCCCGAAGTCCCACATCAGCCCGCTCCCCCGGTGGGCCTCGTCCATGATCTCGGTGAAGGCGTCCACGAACCGGTCCACATCGCGCTCGGTGACGATCAGCGGCGGGATCAGCTTGATCACCTCCAGGTGGTCCCCGGACACCTGGGTCAGGATCCGGTGCCGCTGCAGCAGCGGCACGACCACCATCTGCGCGAACAGGCCCTTGCGCGCCGCCTGGAGCGCGGTCCAACCGGTGCGCAGCTTGAGCGACTTGGGCCGGCCGAACTCGATCCCGATCATCAGCCCGCGCCCGCGCACCTCGGCGAGCAGCTCGTACCTGTCGACCAGTGCGGCCAGCCGTTCGCGGAACTGGTCGCCCACCTTGCGCGCGTTCTCCACCACCTGCTCGTCGCGCATCACCTCCAGGGTCGCCAGACCGGCCGCCATGGCCTGGGCGTTGGACCCGAAGCTGGCCGAGTGCACCAGCACCCGGTCCATCGAGGAGTACACCTTCTCGAAAATCCAGCTCTTGCCGAGCGTCGCCCCGACCGGCACGTACCCGCCGGACAGCGCCTTGGCCGCGCAGACCAGGTCGGGCAGTACGCCGTCCTCGTGCTGGTAGGCGAAGAACTCGCCGGTGCGGCCGATGCCGGTCTGCACCTCGTCGCAGATCAGCAGCGCCCGGTGCTCGTGCAGCAGCGCCTGGGCCGCCCGCAGCCAGCCGGGCGGCGGCGCCTGGACGCCCTTGCCCTGGATCGGCTCGACGATCAGCGCCGCGACGTCGCCGCGCTTCAACTCCTTGGCCAGCGCGCCGAGATCGCCGAGTGGGATGGCGGTGTCCGGCAGCAGCGGGTCGAAGCCCTTGCGGAACCCGCTCTCCCCGTTGACCGACAGCGAGCCGGTGGTCAGCCCGTGGAAGGCGTGGTCCGCGTACAGCACCCGCTTGCGCCCGGTGGCATACCGGGCGAACTTGAGCGCGGTCTCCACCGCCTCGGTGCCGCTGTTGCCGAAGAACACCCGCTCCATTCCCGGCGCTTGGGCCAGCAGCCGCTCGGCCAGCAGCCCGGGCAGCGGCGAGCAGTCGAAGCGGACCAGGTCCGGCAGGTCGAGGTCCATCACCTGCTGGATCGCCGCGCGCACCACCGGGTGGTGGCGGCCGAGCGCGAAGATGCCGAAGCCGGCCAGCATGTCGAGGTACTCGTTGCCCTCGGCGTCGTAGAAGTACTGCCCCCGGGCCCGGTCGTAGTACTTGTCGAAGCCGATGGTGTGCAGCATCCGCGGCAGCTGCGGGTTGAGGTAGCGGCTGTGCAACTCGTAGCGCTCGCCGCCGCGTTCGGCGAGCAGCGCGGCGAGGTCGAAGGCGGGGCGGTCTGGTTCAGCCGGCATGGCGCGGGTTCGCTCCTCGGGTCGGTAGCAGGTTCTTGGCGAAGACGGCGGTCTGGGCGGCGACGCCGGTCCCGGTCAGCCCGGCCTCCTCCAGGATCTCCCCGCGCGAGGCGTGGCCGAGGAACTCCTGGGGCAGGCCGAGCACGCGCACCGGTACGCCCACGTCGGCGTCACGCAGCGCCTGGGCGACGGCCGAACCGACGCCCCCGGTACGGCCGTTGTCCTCGACGGTGACCACCAGCCGGTGGGCGGCGGCCAGTTCGGGCAGCACCGGGTCGACCGGCTTGACCCAGCGCGGGTCGACCACGGTCGCGGTGAAGCCCTCGGCGAGCAGCAGCCGGGCCGCGTCCAGGCAGGCGGAGGCGGTGGTGCCGACCGCCACCAGCAGGATCTCCGGCGCCCGGCCGGTGCGCAGCAGCACGTCCACCCCGCCGATCCGCTCGACGGCCGGCACCGCGGGCCCGACGTTCCCCTTCGGGAAGCGCACGACGGTCGGGGCGTCCCCGACCTCGACGGCCTCGCGCAGCTGGGCGCGCAGCTGTTCGGCGTCGCGCGGCGCGGCGAGCCGCAGTCCGGGGACGACCTGGAGGATCGACAGGTCCCACATGCCGTTGTGCGAGGCGCCGTCGGGCCCGGTCACCCCGGAGCGGTCGAGCACGAAGGTGACGCCCAGCCGGTGCAGGGCGACGTCCATCAGCACCTGGTCGAAGGCCCGGTTGAGGAAGGTCGCGTAGACCGCGACCACCGGGTGCAGCCCGCCGGTGGCCAGCCCCGCCGCGCTGGTGACGGCGTGCTGTTCGGCGATCCCGACGTCGAAGGTCCGCTCCGGGTAGGCCTTGGCGAACGGGGCCAGCCCCACCGGCTGGAGCATGGCCGCGGTGATCGCCACCAGGTCCGGCCGCTCGGCCCCGAGGGCGACCAGCTCGTCCCCGAACACCGAGGTCCAGGAGACGCCGCCGCTGGGCGAGATCGGCAGGCAGGTGTACGGGTCGATCGGGTTGACGGCGTGGAAGCGGTCCGCCTCGTCCTGCTCGGCCGGGCGGTAGCCGCGGCCCTTGACCGTCAGGCAGTGCACGATGACCGGCCCGCCGAAGTTGCGGGCCTGGCGCAGCGCCTGTTCCACCGCGCTCAGGTCGTGGCCGTCGATCGGGCCGAGGTACTTGAGGCCGAGGTCCTCGAACATGCCCTGCGGGGCGAAGGCGTCCTTGAACCCCTTCTTCGCGCCGTGCAGCGCGTCGAAGATCGGCTGGCCGACCACCGGGGTGCGCTGGAGCGCGTCCTTGCCCCAGGACAGGAAGCGCTCGTAGCCCCGGGTGGTGCGCAGGGTGGCCAGGTGGTTGGCCAGGCCGCCGACGGTCCTGGCGTAGGAGCGCTCGTTGTCGTTGACGACGATGACCAGCGGCCGGTCGCGCGCCTCGGCGATGTTGTTGAGCGCCTCCCAGGCGAGCCCGCCGGTGAGCGCGCCGTCCCCGATCACCGCGACGGTGTGCCGGTCGTGCTGGCCGAGCAGCTGGGCCGCCTTGGCCAGGCCGTCGGCGTAGGAGAGCGCGGTGGAGGCGTGCGAGTTCTCGACCAGGTCGTGCTCGGACTCGCTCCGCGAGGGGTAGCCGGAGAGCCCGCCGCGCATCCGCAGCCGGCCGAAGTCCTGGCGGCCGGTGAGGAGTTTGTGGACGTAGCTCTGGTGGCCGGTGTCGAAGACGATCCGGTCGTAGGGCGAGTCGAAGACCCGGTGCAGCGCGATGGTCAGCTCCACCACGCCGAGGTTGGGCCCGAGGTGGCCGCCGGTGCGGGTGACGGCTTCGATCAGGAAGTCGCGGATCTCGTCGGCGAGCAACGGGAGTTCGACCGCCGGGAGCTTGCGCAGCTCGGCCGGGGACGTGACGCGGGAGAGCAGTGACATGGGTACACCTCACGACTCGGAGCGGTGCGGTGGTGCCTCCGCGCGGGCCGGGCACGAGGCCCGGCCCGGTTGCGGATTCCGGCCCGGCTCGGGGCCCGGCCCGGTTGCGGGGGCCGGACCCCGGGCCGGGGGTGCCGGCCCGGGGATACCGGCCCGGAGGTACCGACCCTGGGGTGTCGACCCGGGGGCCAACTCCCGGCTCAGCGGCCCTTGTTGCCGCTGACGGTCTCGGTGATGGCGCGCAGCGACTGCTGGAGCGAGCCCATCGTCGCGAGGACGGCGGTCGGCTCGTAGCCGCAGTGCGCCATGCAGTTCTCGCAGCGCGGGTCCCTGCCGCGGCCGTACTTGCTCCAGTCGGTCTTCTCGACCAGTTCGCGGTAGGTCGGCACGTAGCCGTCGGCCATCAGGTAGCAGGGCCGTTGCCAGCCGAACAGCGAGTAGTTGGGGATGCCCCAGGGGGTGCACTCGAAGTCGGCCTTGCCCTCCAGGAAGTCCAGGAAGAGCGGGCTGTGGTTGAGCCGCCAGCGCCTGCGGTTGCCGCCGGCGAAGGCCTTGCGGAAGAGCTCCCTGGTCTGCTCGACGCCGAGGAAGTGCTCCTGGTCGGGGGCCTTCTCGTAGGCGTAGGCCGGCGAGATCATCATCTCGTCCACCTTGAGCTCGTCGTTGAGGTAGTCCAGCACCTCGATGACGGTCTGCGGGGTGTCGGTGTTGAAGAAGGTGCTGTTGGTGGTGACCCGGAAGCCGCGCCGCTTGGCCTCCTTGATCGCGGCCACCGCCTCGTCGAAGGTGCCCTCCTTGGCCACCGACTGGTCGTGCCGCTCGCGCAGGCCGTCGATGTGCACGGCGAAGGTGAAGTACGGCGAGGGCTTGAACTTGTCGATCTTCTTGCGCAGCAGCAGCGCGTTGGTGCACAGGAACACGTACTTGCGGCGCTCGACCAGCTGCCGGACGATCTCGTCGATCTGCGGGTGCATCAGCGGCTCGCCGCCGGCGATCGAGACCATCGGGGCACCCGACTCCAGGACCGCGCCGACCGCCTGGGCTACGGGCATCCGCTGCTTCAGCACGCCCGCCGGGTGCTGGATCTTGCCGCAGCCCTCGCAGGCGAGGTTGCAGGCGAAGAGCGGTTCCAGCTCCACGATCAGCGGGAACTTGTCCCGGCGCTTGAGCAGCTTCTGCTGCATGAGGTAGGTGCCGACCCGCACGGTCTGGCGCAACGGCATGGCCATGGCTAGCTCGCCTCCTGGGGGAGCGTCGAGGATGTGGGGTGGTGCAGGTCCACGGAGCGGGGCGAGCGCTCCTGCCGGTACCAGTCGACGAGGGCCGGGACCGTCGCCCGCAGGGTCCGCCAGGCGCGCACCCCGGCCGGGAGGGTGCCGAAGCGCAGCAGCTCGTGCTCGGGGGTGTCCACCACCACCCGCAGGACGGCCGCCGGCAGCGCGGGCCGCACCTCGCGCAGCGCGGCCAGGACGGCGGCGGCCTCCATGTCGACGGCGAGCGCGCCCTGGACGTGCAGCGCCCGCCGCTCGATGCCGCGCACCACGTGGTCGGCGGTGTGGTGCACCCCGGTGTGCACGGTCAGGCCGCGCTCCTTCAGCACCCGGGTGAGCTCCGTCCCGGAGTCGAGCGGGTACAGGTGGCCCTCGGCGTCGCGCACGCCGTCGGCGGCGACCACGTCGCCGGGCAGCACGCCCGGGCCGAGCGCGGCGCCGAAGCCGGCCACCACCACGGCGCCGTAGCCGGTGGGCGCGGACCCGAGCAGCCGCCGGACGGCCAGCCCGGCGCGCCGCCGGCCGACCCCGGTGCGCACCAGCTCGGGGGGCCCGCCGGCCGCGCCGCGCCAGTCACCGCCGCGCAGGGCCCAGACCTCGGGGCCCAGGGCGCAGAGCACCAGCAGGGGCGCGGTGGTCACCGCGACGCCCCGATCGCCGGGGCGCCGTCGGCCCGGCCCGTGCCCGGGGCGCCCTCGAGGTAGCGGCCGAGCGCCGTGACCGGGAAGACCAGCCGGTACAGGTGGTAGTTGATGGAGAAGTCCCACGGGAAGCCGGTGCCGGTGAACTGCGGCTCGTCCCAGGTGCCCTCGGGCAGCTGGGTGCGCACCAGCCACTGCACGCCGCGCTCGACCGCCGGGTTGGCCCGGCCCTGCGGCCCCTCGCCGGCCGCGAGCAGGGCCATCAGCGCCCACGCGGTCTGCGAGGCGGTGGAGTCGCCGCGCCCGGCCCAGCGCGCCGGGTCGTCGTAGGAGCGCATGTCCTCGCCCCAGCCGCCGTCGGCGTTCTGCCGGTCCTCCAGCCAGCGCACCGCCCGGCGGATCGCCGGGTGCTCGTCCGGGACTCCGGCCGCCACCAGGGCGGGCAGCACCGAGCCGGTGCCGTAGATGTAGTTGGTGCCCCAGCGGCCGAACCAGGAGCCGTCCGCCTCCTGGTTGCGCAGCAGCCACTCGATGCCGCGCCTGGTCCGGGGGGCGCGGGCGCGGCCGGTCTCGGCGAGCATCTCCACCACGTGCGCGGTGACGTCCGCGGACGGCGGGTCGACCACCTCGCCGAAGTCGCAGAACGGCAGCTTGTTGGGCAGCGTGCTGGTGTTGTCCACGTCGAAGGCGCCCCAGGCGCCGTTCTTGGACTGCATGCCGAGGTTCCACAGCACGCCCCGGTCCACCGCCGCGTCGACCTTGGCCGGGTCGGGGTGGGCGACCCTCCGCAGCGCGAGCACCACCTCCGCGGTGTCGTCGATGTCGGGGTAGGTGTCGTTCTCGAACTCGAAGGCCCAGCCGCCGGGGGCGAGCCCGGGCCGCTGGACGGACCAGTCGCCGCGCTTGCGGATCTCCTCGCCGAGCATCCAGTCGACGGCGGAGACCAGCGCCGGGTGGTCGGCCGGCACCCCGGCGTCGACCAGCGCGATGGTGGCCAGGCAGGTGTCCCAGACCGGGGACTGGCAGGCCTCCAGCCAGCGCTTGCCGTCCTCGGTGTGCACGGTGAAGCGGTCGAAGGAGGCGAGCCCGGCCTTCATCACCGGGTGCTCCAGCTCGTAGCCCTCCAGGTGCAGGGCGATCAGCGAGTAGACGGCGGGGGGCTGGATGCCGCCCCAGCAGCCGTCGGCCTCCTGCCGTTCGACGATCCAGCGGCAGGCCTGCGAGACGGCCAGCCGGCGCAGCGGGCGGAAGGCCCGGCGGTGGTAGGCGTGCAGCGCCTTGTCCAGGCGCTCGAACAGGCCGTCCCAGGTGGTGGCGGGGGCGAGCGGCCGCTGGGGGTACGGGTCGTTCGGGTCGGTGTGCAGCTCGGTGAGCGCGAAGGGGGCCGGACGGACCGGGCGGTGCGACGAGACGACGGTCAGCGGGACGATCGTCTGGCGGGCCCAGCAGCCGAAGGCGTAGATGTTCAGCGGCAGCCACTTGGGCAGGAAGATGATCTCGGGCGGCATCTCGGGCAGCCGTTCCCAGGGCCACCAGCCGAACAGGGCGAGCCAGATCCGGGTGAACACCCGGGCGGCCGCGATGCCCCCGGCGGAGCGGACGTAGCGCGCGGCGGACAGCATGTGCGGGGCGTCCGGGTCGTCGCCGGCCAGCTTGAGCGCGACGTACGCCTCGACGGTGGTGGAGAGTTCGGGCGGCCCGCCGTGGAAGGTGGACCAGGTGCCGTCCTCGCGCTGCTGGGAGCGGATCCACTCGGCGGTGGCGCGGGTCTGCTCCTCGGTGCGGATTCCCAGGAACTGGCGGAGCAGGAGGTCCTCGGCGTCCATGGTGACGTTGGTCTCCAGGTCGCCCTTCCACCAGCCCTCGGACGACTGCAGCGAGAGCAGGTGGGTGGTGGCGCGGGCCAGGGCCTCCCGCGCGTCGGCCGGCCGGAGGTCCGCCTCACCGGCCGGCCGTAGCTGGTCGGTGTCCTCGGGCTGCCACCGCCCCGTACCCAGCAGGGCCGGGGGGCGGTCGCCCACCGCGACCGGCTCGGAATCGTACTCAGGGTCGAGCCGGCCGTCCGCGGTTGCTGTCAACGTAACGTCACCTCTCTCGTACCACCACGAATTCGGCGAGTGCGACGAAGTGCTCGCGCACCTCGTCGGCCATGGGCACCTCGTCCAGCGCGGCGAGGGCAGTCGTGTGCTGGCGGCGGGCCTCCTCCTGGGTCCAGGCGCGGCCGCCGGCCTCCTCGATCAGCGCGGCCCGGGCGGCGAGCTCGGGCTCGCTCTCCTCCCCGCGTCCCTTCGGGTCGGCCAGCTGCTCGGCGAGCCGGCGCGAGGCCGCGCCGCCCTCGGCCAGGGCGGCGGCCACCGGGAGGGACTTCTTGCGCTGGCGCAGGTCCCCCCAGTGCGGCTTGCCGGTGACCTCGGTGGCGCCCCAGATGCCAAGCAGGTCGTCCACCGCCTGGAAGGCCAGGCCCAGGTGGTGCCCGTAGCGTTCGAGCGCGTCGGAGACCTTGTCGTCGGCACCGGCCAGGACGGCGCCGATCGCCGAGGCGGCGGCCAGCAGGGCCGCCGTCTTGCCGCCCTCCATCTCCAGGCACTCCGCGACCGTGACGCTGTCGCGCTGTTCGAAGGCGACGTCCCTGGCCTGGCCGTCGATCAGCCGGCGGGTCGCCGTGGTGAGCAGCCGGACGGCGCGCGCGGCGTCGGTGGCGCTCGCACCGCCGGTCACCGCGGCGTCGAGCAGCACCTCCGTGCCGAGCGTCGCCAGGGCGTCACCGACCAGGATCGCCTGGGCCGGCCCGAAGACCGTCCAGGCGGTGGCCCGGTGCCGTCGGGTCTCGTCACCGTCCATCAGATCATCATGGAGGAGGGAGAAGTTGTGCACCAGTTCAACCGCGACCCCGCCGGGCACCCCCACCTCGGCCGCCGCGCCGGTGGCCCGGGCGGACAGCAGCGCCAGCGCCGGGCGCACGGCCTTGCCGCCGTCCCCCGTCACCGGGGTGCCGTCCCGGTCGATCCAGCCGAAGTGGTAGGCGGCGACGGTGTCCATCGGTGCGGCCAAACGGGCGACGGCGGCCCGTAGCGGCGGGGTGCAGAGCGTACGGCTGCGGGCGAGCAGCTCCGGCACCGAGACCGGTTCGGCGTGTGCCGTGCCTCCGACGGCGAAGCCGGTGCGTGACTCCACGTGCGTTCCCTCTCCCTCGTGGTGCCGGACCGCCCGGGGCGTCCGGGTGCTGTCGGTGCGGCTGGGGTCGAATCCAGTGCCGGTGGTGCCGGAGCGGCCGCCCGGGCCGTTCCCGGTGGTCGCGCCGATGCGCTCGACGGTACGCCCGTCGGCTCTGGCGGGCTCTCCGGCGGCGGGGCCCGCCGTCACCGGGGCCACCTCCCGTCGCCGCGGTCCACCGGCACCCGGGTGCCGGCCGCGGCGAGCGCGGCGTCGGCCGCGGCGTGGCCGCTGCGCACGGCCCCCTCCATGGTCGCGGGCCAGCCGGTGGCCGTCCACGAGCCGGCCAGCAGCAGGCCGGGGACCTCGGTGCGGGCCGAGGGGCGCAGTGCCCCGTTGCCCGGCGCCGGGTCGAAGGTCGCGGTGCGCTCCCGGGTGACGAAGAAGTCCAGCACCTCGGCCCGGGCCGCGGCCGGCAGCAGCCGGCCGAGCTCGGGCAGGTAGCGGCGGCGCAGCTCGGCGACCGGCAGGTCGATCTCGTCCTGCGCGGCGGACTGGGACAGCGCCAGGTACTGGGCTCCCGGGTGGGCCCGGCCCAGCGCGGTGGCGGCCAGGCCGGAGTGCGCGGTGCGGTCGAAGACCCACTGGACCGGGGAGCCGAGCGCGGCGAAGAACGGCCGGCGCAGCACCTCGCGGTCGTAGACCACGTGCACGTTGAGGATCGGCGCGGTGCCGAAGCCGGCCAATCGTTCCTGCCCGGGGACCGCGTTCGGCGGCAGCAGCGCGGCCGCGCTGTCCTGGGCGCCGGCCAGCACGACGGTGTCGGCGGTGAGCAACTCCCCGTTCCCCGGCTGGCCGCCCTCCAGCCGGACGGCGTGCTGCGGCGCGGCCGGCTTCAGCTCGGCCACCCGGGCCCGCAGCAGCACCCGGACGCCGGCCCGCTCCAGCTCGGCCAGCGCCCGGTCGTGGTGGATCGTGCCGAGCGGGACGGCGGAGATGCCGATGTCCGAGGCGCCCGGGTCGGAGAGCAGGCCGGTCTTGAACACCATCCCGGCGAGCGCCATCGACACCTGGTCGGCCCGGCCGTTCAGGGTGGCGACGCCGACCAGGTCCCACAGGGCCGCCTGGGTGGCGGCGTTCTGCCCGTTGCGGCGCAGCCACTCGCCGAAGGAGACCCGGTCCAGCGCCGGGTCGGCGAGGTCGAGGCCCCGCAGGGCGAGCGCGCCGCGGACCACCCGGGCGCGGTCGGCCGCGGACAGGTGCGGGTAGCGGGCCAGGCTGCCGGCCAGGTGCAGCGGGACGGGCAGGCCCGCGCGGCGCAGCCGGCCGAGGGTGCGGACCGGGGCCGCCTCGGGCCCGGTGACGGAGAGTACCGGGATGTCGAGGCGGTCCTGGAGGTGGACCAGCCGGGTGGCGCCGAGGCGCTCCAGCAGGCCGCGGTAGGCGGTGCAGCAGCGCAGGTAGACGTGCTGGCCGTTGTCGACGGTCAGGTCGCCGCGCTGGAAGGAGAAGGCCAGGCCGCCGAGCCGGGGCCGCCCCTCGGCGAGGGTGACCCGGTGGCCCGCCTCGGCGAGGCGCAGTGCGGCGGTGATCCCGGCCAGGCCGCCGCCGACGACGACGGCGGCCGGGCGCGCGGCATCGGCTCGCCCGGTCATCGGCGCTCCCCCTCGCAGTCGGTGGACCGCCCGCAGGCGGTCACGGAAGCCGGTACTCGTTCGGTCGACGCGGACCCGCCCGCACGTGATTCCGCGCTGACACAGCGTGACAGAACTGTCGCGAGAATCAAGAACGCCCCCCGGCGAGCCCGGAAAGCGCCACGTACGCCTTCTCCCAGCCCGGAAGCGAGACCCGGCCGCGCAGCACCGACTCCGGGTCGGCGGCGATCCGGCCGAGCAGCCGGTGGTAGATGCCGGCCATCGCGGCGGTGCAGGCGCGGCTGCGGCGGTCGAGCATCGGCAGCAGCCGCAGGCCCTCCTCGAAGGCGGCCTGGGCGCGGGCGGCCTCGAAGGCCACCAGGCCGGTGAAGTCCGCGCCGACCGGCGGCTCGGGCAGCGCGAAGCCCTGCTGGCAGCCGAACCGGACCAGGTCCTCGGCGGGCAGGTAGGTACGGCCGTTCAGGGCGTCCTCGCGCAGGTCGCGCAGGATGTTGGTGAGCTGCAGCGCCAGGCCCAGGGTGTCCGCGTAGCGCGACCCGAGCTCCGGGTCGTCGCAGCCGTAGACGCCCAGCGAGAGCCGGCCGATCGCGCCGGCCACGCAGCGGCAGTAGACCTTCAGCTCCTCGTACGTCTGGTACTCGGCGCCCTTGAGGTCCATCTCGACGCCGTCGATCAGCTCGTCGAAGCCGCCGAGCGGGATCGGGAAGCGCCGGGCCGCGTCGGCCAGGGCGACCTTGATCGGGTCGGTGTCGTCCTCGGCGACCACCCCGGAGCGGACGTCGTCGACCAGTTCCCGGGTGCGCAGCAGCGCCTCGGCCTTGCGGTCGTCCGGGAGGTCGCCGTCGCCGATGTCGTCCACCCGGCGGGCCAGGGCGTACAGGGCCGACATGGCCAGTCGCTTGGGTTCGGGCAGCAGCCGGATGCCGTAGCTGAAGTTGCGCGCCTGCAGTCCGGTGACTGCCTCGCAGTACCGGTACGCCGCCATGACCTGGGCCGACGCCAGTGGTGATGCCGCCACTCGGGCGTTCACCTTCCCTTCGCGAAGATTGCCGCCGCCTTCGCTGCGAGGCGGCGCTTGTCCGGCTTCGCCTGCCGGGCGAGCACGTCGTACCCGGCGTCCTCGACGGCCGCCAGGGCCGCGTAGCCGCCTGCGGTGAATCCCGCCAGGAGCAGTCGAAGCCTCCCCCGAACCGTACCTACCAATGGTGCGCCGCGATCGAGCAGGGTGCGGGCCCGCTCGGCCTCGAAGGCGATCAGCTCGCGCACCGCGCCACTGGCGGAGGGGGCGGCCAGGTCGGCCTCGGTGACGCCGAAGCGGGCCATGTCCTCGGCGGGCAGGTAGATCCGGCCGTGGGCCAGGTCCTCGGCCACGTCCTGGAGGTGTTCGACCACCTGGAGGCCGGTGCAGACGGCGTCCGAGAGCTCGATCCGCTCGGGGGTGGAGACGCCGGCGATGGCGAGCACGAGGCGGCCGACCGGGTCGGCGGAGAGGGTGCAGTAGCCGACCAGGTCGTCGTAGGTGGCGTAGCGGGAGGTGGTCTGGTCCACCCGGTTGGCCTCGATCAGACGGCGGAACGGCTCGGGGGTCAGGCCCCGGCGGTCGACCAGCGGGACGAGGGCGCTCAGCAGCGGGTGGCGGGGGCGGTCGGCACCGGCCCCGGAGCCGCCGGCGGAGCGCAGGGCGGTCTCGAAGACCCGGTCGAGGTCCTGCTCCAGTCCGTCGAGCAGCGCGAGCCGGAAGGCGGTCTCCCGCGCGGTCGGCGGGCCGGGCTGGTCCGAAGGGGTGGCGGGGGGCGGCTGCTCGACCCCGAGCAGCCGGGCGGTGGCGGCCGGGTCGGCCAGGTCGCCGTCCCCGGCGTCGTCGACCAGGCGGGCGAAGCCGTACACCGCCATCAGGTCGTCGCGCCAGGCCGCGGGCAGGAAGAACGGGGCCACGGGGAAGTTCTCCGCGCCCGCCTTCTCCAGGGTCTGTCCTGCGGAATCGTTCACCGGCGTATCTCTGGGCTGGGCCGAAGCCGACACTGCTGTCACTCCCCCGTTCTACACCGCTTGGCACGACCGGCCCGACTCGGACACGCGTCCGAGCCCGGGGGCCACGCACGGCACACCGCCCCCGAGACCACCAGGCTGGCACGCCGGGGCGCGCCGGGAAAGACCGCCCCGCCCGGGGCACCGGGTGCTCACCCGGGCGGACGGCGGCGGGGAAGGCGAAGGGCCGGCCCCGGAAGATCCGGAACCGGCCCCTGCGCGTGTGACGGAGACTACGGTCGCTCGCCGCGCTCGTAGCGGCTCACGACCTCCTCGGTGGGTCCGTCCATGACCAGCTCGCCGGCCTCGATCCATATCGTCCGCTCGCAGACCTCGCGGATCGAGTTGTTGTCGTGGCTGACCAGGAAGACCGTACCGGCGGACTTGCGCAGCTCGTCGATCCGGCGCTTGCTGCGCTGCTGGAAGGCCTGGTCGCCGGTGGCGAGGGCCTCGTCGATCAGCAGCACGTCGTGGGTCTTCGCGGCCGCGATCGAGAAGCGCAGCCGGGCGCCCATGCCGGAGGAGTAGGTGCGCATCGGCAGGGAGATGAAGTCGCCCTTGTCGTTGATGCCGGAGAAGTCGACGATGTCCTGGTAGCGCGCCTTCACCTGGGCCGGGGTCATGCCCATCGCCAGGCAGCCGAGGATGACGTTACGCTCACCGGTGAGCTCGTTCATCAGCGCGGCGTTGACGCCCAGCAGCGAGGGCTGGCCGTTGGTGTAGATGCCGCCCTTCTCGGTCGGCAGCAGGCCGGCGATGGCGGCCAGCATGGTCGACTTGCCGGAGCCGTTGGAGCCGATCAGGCCGATCGCCTCGCCCTTGTACGCGGTGAAGCTGATGCCCTTGACCGCGTGCACCTCGCGCACGCCGGCGGCGCGCTTGCGGCTGATGATGCGGCTCAGCGCCGAGGTGGCGCTGCCCTTGCCGGAGCCGGCGCCGTGCACCTTGTAGACGATGTGCACGTCGTCGACGACGACGGTGGGCTCGCGGGCCACGTCCGCGTCCTGGACGGTGTCGGTGGTGCTCAGGTCGGTGTCAGCCACGGCCGTACTCCTCCTCGGCCTTCCAGAAGAAGACGTATCCGATGACGAACATACCGATGCCCCAGGCGATGCCGTACTCCCACAGGTGCGCCGGGAGCTCCTGGTGCACCGGCTGGTGCGGGTTGTAGATGACCGGCGCGAAGGCGTGCCGGAGCAGGTCCATGTAGACCGACGCCGGGTTGGCCGCCATCAGCGTCTGGATGTAGTCCGGCCAGTGGGTGATCTTGTCCTGGATGCTGAACATCACACCGGACAGGAACATCCAGGCGCGCATCACGAACGGGATCAGCTGGGAGATGTCGCTGGTCCGGGAGCCGATCCGGGCCATCACCAGCGAGATGCCGGTGTTGAAGAGCGTCTGCAGCAGCAGCGCCGGGATGATCAGCAGCCAGGTCCGGCCCGGGGTGATGCCGGCGGCGAGCACCGTGACGACCAGGACCACCATGGAGATCAGCAGCTGCTGGAGCTGGATCACGGTGAAGGCGATCGGGAGGCTGGCCCGGGGGAAGTGCAGCGCCCGGATCAGCCCGAGGTTGTCGGAGATCGCCCGGGTGCCGGACTGCACCGCGTTCTGGGTGAACTGGAAGACGAAGACGCCGATGCAGAGCCAGGCGATGTAGGTGTTGTCCGGGAAGCCCTGCTTGCTGGACAGGATCACGCCGAAGACCAGGTAGAACACCGCGCAGTTGAGCAGCGGGGTCACCACCTGCCAGAGCTGGCCGAGCTTGGCGTTGGTGTACTGGGCCACCAGGCGGGCGGTGGCGAAGGCCCAGATGAAGTGGCGCCGGGCCCAGAGCTGCTTGGAGTAGGCGAACAGGCCGGGACGGGCGCCGCTCACCGCCAGACCGTACTTGTCCGCAAGCTGCTTGGGGGTCAGGCCCGCGTCCGCCCCCCTGGGGGCCGAGAGGCTGACGGGTTCACTCACTGTCGACACATTCGTCCTTCACGCGGGATCGGTCGGGGCGGCCGGTCGGCGGGGTCCGCCGGCGGTGCGCCGAGGGGGATCCACTGGGATCTCGGGGGAGCCGGCCGGTGTGTGGGCACCGGCCGCAGCGATCGATCATTCGATGCGGTTGCCATCGGATGCGATCAGATGATCGGTGGACGGCCCAGCCTGGTCAGTCGCCAGACGGTACGCCACCGCATGGGCCGCCGCGGACCGCAGGGTTCGCGCCAGCCCGCCCGGAATCCGCCCCACCAGGCCTTCAGCGCCTCCGGGGAGGGGCGGCGGGCCAGGGTCAGCAGGAACCAGGTTCCCAGATAGAGAGGCACCAACAGGGCCGGAAGGTTCCGCCTCGCGAGCCAGACCCGGTTGCGGGCCACGTTGTGGAAGTAGCTCGCGTGGCGGGCGGGCGAGGTCGTGGGGTGGTGCAGCACCACGTCCGCCCGGTAGTCGATGGCCCAGCCGGCGTCCAGCGCGCGCCACGCGAGGTCGGTCTCCTCGTGGGCGTAGAAGAACTCGGCGGGCAGCTGCCCGGCCTGCTCGAACACCTTGCAGCGCACCGCGCTCGCGCCGCCCAGGAAGGTGGTCACCCGGGACGAGCGCAGCGGGTCGCTGGCGCGCAGCCGGGGGACGTGCCGGCGCTGGGTGACACCGGTCTCCGGGTCGGCGATCCGGAAGGAGACGATGCCCAGCTCCGGGTCCGCGGTGAAGGCCTCGCGCAGCAGGCGGGCCGAGTCGGTGCGCGGCAGGTTGCCGTCGTCGTCCAGGAACAGGACGGCGTCGACCTCCGCGCCGTCCCGGCCGAACAGCTCGATGCCGACGTTGCGCCCGCCCGGGATGCCGAGGTTCTCCGGCAGCTCGACGCTGCGCACGCCCTCCGGCAGCGGGGGCAGCGCGACGCCCTGGCCGACCACGGCCAGCTCGACCGCCGGGCCCTCCTGGGCGCGGACGGCCTCGATCAGGGCGTTGAGCTCGGCGGGCCGGTTGCCCATGGTGATGATCACGGCGCCGAGGCGGAAGTCCTCCGCGTTGCCCGCCGCGCTCATCGCAGCCTGCTGGAGAGGACGATGCTCAGCAGGTGCAGCACGGTCTGGAGCATGGCGATCGCCGCCAGGACGACCACCGCGAGCTGGGTGAAGAGCAGCCCGCCGTGCACGGCGTCGGCGACGCCGGCGGCCAGGATGAACAGCGAGGCCTCGACCGCGCCGACCAGGCGGTGGAACTTCAGGAAGGAGGCCGCCCGGCGGGCCTTGGCGACGGAGGCCGAGCGCGGCACCGAGGCGCTGTCCTCGACCGCCGTCAGGCCGCTGCGGGCCCGGGCCACGTCCACCAGGTCGGTCTCGGACTTGATCAGGATCGCGCCGAGCGCGGCCAGGGTGCCGAGGAACGCCCACTCCCAGTGCGCGCCGGTGCCCTCGCGGTGCAGCAGGTCGGTGGCGCGCAGGCCGAGGCCGGTCAGCAGGGCCGCCTCGGACATGTAGTGGCCGACCCGGTCCAGGTAGACGCCGGTGAGCGAGGTCTGCCGGCGCCAGCGGGCCACCTCGCCGTCCACGCAGTCCAGCAGCAGGTAGACCTGGATCAGCAGGGCGCCCAGGACGGCGCCCGCGAGGCCCGGCAGGACCAGCGCGGCACCGGCCAGGACGCCGGTGAACATCATCAGGTACGTCAGGCCGTTGGGCGTGATCGCCGTCATGGTGGAGAGCACGCGGGTGATCCGCAGCGAGATCTTCCGCATGTACAGGCGGCCGGCCCAGTGCTCGGCGCTGCGGCGCTGGAGCATCCCCTCCGGGTGGATCACCGCGCGCAGCTCCTCGATCGAGGGCCGGCGGGTCAGGTCCACCGGGGGGCGCCCGGCGCCCGCGGTGGAGGGGTCAGCTGTTGACGGCTTGGACATAGTCGGCGTACGCGTCCCTGATTGCGGAAGGGGAGAGGTCGAGGTGTTCGAGGATGGTGAAGCGCCCCGGGCGGGTGTTCGGAGCGTAGTGCACCGCTTCGGTGAACTCCGCCTCGGTGAAGCCGATCTGAGCCGCGGTCACCGGCAGTCCGTAGCTCGCCAGGCGCTCCACGATCAGACCGGTCAGCTCGCGCTCGCCCCGCAGGAAGCTGGCGAAGGCGGCACCGAGGCCGACCTGCTCGCCGTGCTGGGCGGACCGCTTGGGATACAGCACGTCCAGGGCATGCGAGATCTCGTGGCAGGCACCCGACGAGGGCCGGGTGCTGCCCGCGATGTTCATCGCGATGCCGGACAGTACCAGGGCCTCGGCCAGCGCTGTAAGGAGGTCCTGGTCCTGGGTGCTCCCCGGGTGCCGGAGCAGGTTCTCGCCCGCCGAGCGGGCCATCGCCACGGCCAGCCCGTCCACCGGCTCGCCGGTCACGGCGTGCGACAGCTCCCAGTCCGCGCACGCGGAGATGTTGGAGACGACGTCGCCCACGCCGGCCGCCACGAAGCGCGGCGGGGCCTGCCGGATCACGTCCAGGTCGACCACGATGCCGATCGGGCTGGGCACCCCGTAGGAGCCGCGGCCGGCGTCGTTGTCCAGGGTGGAGACCGGCGAGCAGATGCCGTCGTGGGCCAGGTTGGTGGCGACCGCGACCAGCGGCAGGCCGACCCGGGCCGCGGCGTACTTGGCGGCGTCGATGATCTTGCCGCCGCCGAGGCCGACGATCGCGTCGTAGTGCCCGCCGCGCATCGCCTCGGCCAGCCGTACCGCGCTGTCCAGGCTGCCGTCGTCCACGTTGTACCAGTCGGCGCCGGGCAGGGCCGGCTCCAGGCGGCGGCGCATGGCCGAGCCGGAGCCGTTGCTGATCGCGACCGCGATCCGGCCCGAGGCCGACAGCCGCTGGTCCGCCAGGATGCCGCCGAGCGCGTCCAGCGCGCCCGGGCGGATCTCGACGAACAGCGGCGACGGGACCAGTCGGGTCAGTACCGGCACGCGATCTCCCGCGCCTTCGCCAGGTCGTCGTGGTTGTCGACCTCGACCCAGGAGACCTCGCCGATCGGCTGCACGTCGATCCGCAGGCCGCGGTCGACCATCTCCTGGTAGCCGTCCTCGTAGTACAGCTGCGGGTCGCGCTCGTAGGTGGCGCGCAGCGCGTCGGTCAGGTCGGCGGCGGCGGACGGGTTGATCACGGTGACGCCGATGTACTCGCCGGTCGCCTCGGCCGGCTCCATCAGCTTGGTGATCCGGCGCATGCCGGTGGCCGGGTCGACGACGACCTTCATCTCCTCGTCGGCGAGCTTCTTCACCGTGTCGAGGGCGAGCAGGATGCCGGGGGCGGCGCCGGCCTCGGTCAGGCGCCGGTTGCCCTCCAGCATGGTGCGCTGGACGGAGGCCGGGTGGACGGTGTCGCCGTTGGCGAGCAGCAGGCCCTCGGCGAACAGCTCGCGGGCGCACCAGAGCGAGTAGGCGTTGTTCCACTCCTCGGCCTTGTCGTTCTCGACCAGGTGGAGCTTGACGCCGTACTTGCTCTCCAGCGCGTCCTTGCGGTCGTACACCGCCTCCTTGCGGTAGCCGACGACGATCGCGGCCTCGCGCAGTCCGACCTCGGCGAAGTTGCCGAGGGTGAGGTCCAGGACGGTCCGTTCCCCGTCGACCGGCACCAGCGCCTTGGGCAGGGTGTCGGTGTACGGGCGCAGCCGGCGGCCGGCGCCGGCTGCCAGAACGAGGCCGATCATGCGGGTCTCCTGATCCGTCGTGCTGTGCGCGGGGCCGTGCCGGGGGTCGGCGGCGCCACTGGTGCGCCCGGACCGGTGGTCGGCCGGGCGGGGCGGCGGCGCGCCGGTGCCGGTACGGATCCGGGCACCGTGTCGTATGTGATGGTAGGCGACCGGGGCGACCGGCCAGAACGCGCCCGTGGGGCCGGGGGCGGTGGCCGCGGCGGCGGGCGGGCGGTGGTCCCGGCGGCGGAGCGGCGGCGGGCGGGCGGTGGTGGAGCGGCTCGGGGGCCGTGCCGGGCCCGCCGGGGGGAGGCGGCGGGGCGGTCGAACGGGCTCCGAACGCCCGCCGAACGGTTCTGCGAATTTCGTGACCCTTACGAGGGTTTCCCTGATCCTTCTCCGGCCGGTTTCCGACTCCTCCGGGTCATGATCCGCCCGGTTGTGCGTGGGACCCCTGCCGAGTGCCACCCATACGGCAGACTGGAGCCCGACGCCGGCGCCGGTGCCCCCGCTGTGTCCGCCGCACTCCACCCGGTGCGTCGGAGACACCCGATGCTCCCGTTGCTCCCGCTCCCGAAAGAGGCCCCATGCCCCAGAGTCTGCCGACCGACCCGACGCACTTCGCCGCCGAGATCGACACCGGTCTCGACGTGGAGACCGATGTGTCGGTCGACCCCCGGGCCACCGGATCCGCCCCCGCCGGTGCCGAGATCCTGCTGGAGCTGGTCGACGACGAGGGCGTCACGATCGGCACCGGCGAGAAGCTCTGGGCCCACCAGCAGCCGGGCCGGCTGCACCGGGCGTTCTCGGTCTTCCTGTTCGACCGCCAGGGCCGGCTGCTGCTCCAGCGCCGGGCCCTCGGCAAGTACCACTCCCCCGGCGTCTGGTCGAACACCTGCTGCGGCCACCCGTACCCGGACGAGCCGCCGTTCGTCGCGGCCGCCCGGCGCACCGCCGAGGAGCTGGGCGTCGCACCGGCGCTGCTGTGCGAGGCGGGCACCGTCCGCTACGACCTGCCGGACGAGGCGTCCGGGCTGATCGAGCGGGAGTGGAACCACCTGTTCGTGGGACTGGTCACCGCGAAGGTCGAGCCGGACCCGGAGGAGGTGGACGACTTCGCCTTCGTGACCGCGCAGGAGCTGCGGGAGCTGCGGGCGGAGCGGCCGTTCTCGGTCTGGTTCGAGACGGTCTTCGAGGCCGCGCTGCCGGGCATCCGGGAGATCGCCGGGCGGGACTGGTAGTCCGGCCGCTCTTCCGTCCGGGCCCTTTCCGGTCCGGGCCCTTTCCGGTCCGGGCCCTTTCCGGTCCGGCTCCCGGCCGCTGACCGGTCGGCCGCCGCGCCGGGCCCGACCGGTCAGCGGCCGGGCTCCTGGGGGACGGGCAGCGAGGCCCAGATGACCTTGCCGCCCTCCCCCGTGTGTTCGACGTCGCACACCCCGCCGGCCTGCAGGGTGACGCTCTTCACCAGCAGCAGGCCGCGCCCGCCGGTTCGTCCGGTGTCGTTCTCCAGCGCCTTCGGCCGGTACGGGTCGCCGTCCTCGACCGACACCCGTACCCAGGCCCGGCGCACCGACAGCTCGGTGACCACCTCGGGCGACAGCTCGGCGGCGTGCGTCACCGCGTTGCTCACCAGCTCCGAGACGATCAGCAGCAGGTCGTCCACCAGCTCCTGGTAGCGCACCCCGGTCATCCCCTGGGCCAGCAGGCGGTCGCGCACCGCGTGCCGGGTGAGCGGCACCGAGGCCTCGGTGGCGGGCACCGGGAAGCGCCACACGCCCTCGGCGGGGCCCGCGGCGGCGGTGGCCGCGCCCGGGGTCTCCTTCCGCCTGCCGCGTCTCGGTTCGGCCTTCGCCGCTCCGCTGATCTGCTCCACGTCCAGCCGCCCTTCGTCCGCGACCCGGGAATCAGGCGATCCGCTCATGGCGCCCTCGGTCCACAGAGGCTAGGAGAGCCGTCGGGGCGACCGCGGCACCGTCGACAAGTTGCCCGTGTCGGACCGGTTCCGGCCGCAACCGACCACGGACGGGGCGGAAGTCGACCGTTTCCTTCGCGGACGCCACCGGTTCGGGCCGGATTCGAGCGCGTTCACAGGCCGTACCAACCTGTGCGGACGGGGTGCGGGTGCCGCGCGGGCCCGCTGCGGCGGCCCGGCGGGCCCCGGAAGCCACCTTCGGGAGGTGCCGGCGGCGCGGCTCCGAGGAAGCGCAGGTGAGAAGCACTCCAGAACCCTGGTAATGTTCTCTCTGTCGCCGAGGGGGCGAGGAAAAAGCCCCCGAAGCACACACCCGGTCCGGGTGGCGGAATGGCAGACGCGCTAGCTTGAGGTGCTAGTGCCCTTTATCGGGCGTGGGGGTTCAAGTCCCCCCTCGGACACAGCCGAATTCCCCGTGGGAGCCGAAAGGCAGCCACGGGGAATTTCGTTTTTCGGGCCGCCCCTTTTCCGCGGGCCGGCCCCGGTCGCCGTCCCCGGCACCGCCCGTCGGCGCTGTGGCGCCGGTCTCCTCGCCGGTCCGCATCGGCCCGGACGCCGGACACGAGATGGCAACAATCGGACGGTTTGAGCTTCCTCTGAGGTATTCGCCCGTTTTCGGACCATAGGCTGCTCTCCGTTTGCCCGAAATAGCGATGCAAAATCACACAAACACCGACACCACCCGATGAACCACGAGCGAGAGGACCGATACGTTGAGTGAGCCCGAATCGTCGACGGCATCACACCAGAACTACCGCCGATCGCTCGGCACGATCAGCCTGACGGCGGTCGGACTGGGGTCGATCATCGGCTCCGGGTGGCTGTTCGGTGCCGAGCGGGCGGCCAAGCTCGCCGGCCCCGCCTCGATCCTCGCCTGGGTGATCGGTGCCGCGGTGGCGCTGACCATCGCGCTCACCTACAGCGAGCTGGGCTCGATGTTCCCCAAGGCCGGCGGCATGGTCCGGTACGGCCAGTACTCGCACGGCTCGCTGGCCGGCTACCTCGCCGCCTGGGCCAACTGGATCGCCATCGTCTCGGTCATCCCGGGTGAGGCCACCGCCTCCGTGCAGTACATGAGCTCCTGGCACTTCGGCTGGGCGCAGGGGTTGTACGACGGCAAGGAGCTGACCCTCAGCGGGGTGGCGCTCGCCAGCGTGCTCCTGGTCGTCTACTTCGTCCTCAACTGGTTCGCGATCACGCTGTTCGCCAAGACCAACACCGCGATCACCGTCTTCAAGGTCATCGTCCCGACGGTGACCGCCGGTGCGCTGCTCTTCGCGCACTTCGACTCGGCGCACTTCACCGACCACGGCGGCTTCGCGCCGAACGGCTGGAGCTCGGTGTTCACCGCCGTCGCGGTCTCCGGCATCGTCTGGGCCTTCAACGGCTTCCAGTCCCCGCTCAACCTGGCCGGCGAGGCCCGCAACCCCGGCAAGTCGCTGCCGAAGGCCGTCATCGGCTCGATCCTGATCGCCCTGGTGATCTACGTCGCGCTCCAGATCGCCTTCCTCGGCGCCATCCCGGGCGGCGACCTGGCGAACGGCTGGAGCAACCTCTCCTACACCTCGCCGCTGGCCGACCTGGCCATCGCCTGGGGCCTCAACTGGCTGGCGATCCTGCTCTACGCGGACGCCTTCATCTCGCCGTCCGGCACCGGCATGATCTACGCCGCGACCACCTCGCGCATGATCCACGGCGTGCAGGAGAACGGCCACCTGCCGAAGATCTTCGGCAAGGTCGACGCCAAGACCGGCATCCCGCGCCCGGCGCTGCTGCTCAACCTGGTGGTCGCCTTCCTGTTCCTCGCGGTCTTCCGCGGCTGGGGCTCGCTGGCCGAGATCGTCTCGGTGGCCACCGTGATCTCGTACATCACCGGCCCGGTCGCCGTGATGGCGCTGCGCCGGCTGGCCCCGGACCTGCCCCGGCCGGTCCGGCTGCGCGCCATGCCGGTGATCGCCCCGGTCGCGATGGTCTTCGGCTCGCTGGTGCTCTACTGGGCCCGCTGGCCGCTCACCGGCAAGGTCATCCTGCTGATGGCCGCCGGTCTGCCGATCTGGGCCTGGTACGAGCTGCGCAAGCCCTTCGCCGAGCTGAAGCCGCACCTCAAGGCGGGCGCCTGGATGGTCGCGTACCTGTTCGTGATGGCCGGCGTCTCGTGGGCGGGCAGCGAGGACTTCGGCGGGCAGGGCTACCTGCCGGAGGGCTGGGACCTGCTGATCGTCGCCGCGATCGGGCTGGCGTTCTACCGCTGGGGCGTCGCCAGCGCCTGGGCCAACCCCTCGCTGGCCGAGGTCCGCAAGGAGATGGCGCAGGCCGAGGGCGCCGAGGCGGCCGAGGCCGCGGAGCCCACGCGGGTCTGAGTCCCGTCGCCTGGACGCCCGTCACACGGTGAAGGGCCGGTCGGAATCCTCCTGGGTTCTAGGAGTTGTTGCAACACCCCAGTTCAGGGGATGCATTGGACTTCGAGATCCGTGAGGACCGGACGGCTCAGGGGCCCGTGAGGCTGAGCAGGGAGCGGGCGGCATACTCCCGGCTCATGCAGCAGGGCTACAGCAACGCCGAGGCGTGCCGGATTGTGGGCATCGATCAGCGGACCGGCCGCAAGTGGCGCAATGGCCGCGGCGCCGACCGTCGGCAGAAGGCGGCACCACCGATCCACTCGGTGGTGCCGCCTTCCGGTGTCTCCCGGTACCTGGGCGAGGACGAGCGGATCCACATCGCCGACCGGCTGCGTGAGAAGGCCACGGTCCGACGGATCGCCGCCGAACTGGGCCGCAGTCCCTCCACGATCAGCCGGGAGATCCGCCGCAACCGCACCGACGACACCCGCGGACAGTGGCACTACCGCCCGCACGCCGCCCAGGCCCGCGCCGACGCCCGCCGGCCCCGCCCCAAGCCCCGCAGGATCCTCTCGAATCCGGAGCTGCGGGAGGCGGTCCAGGCGATGCTGGACGAGCGCTGGAGCCCGGAGCAGATATGCCACGCTCTGCGGGTCCAGTTCCCCGACCGGCCGGAGATGCACGTGGTCCACGAGACCGTCTACCAGGCGCTCTACATCCAGGGCCGCGGCGAGCTTCGCCGCGAACTGGCCGGCGCACTGCGCTCCGGACGCGCCCGCCGGATCCCCCACCGGCAGGCCAACTGCCGCAAGCCGCGCTTCATCGACCCGATGGTCATGATCAGCGAACGCCCCGCCGAGGCCGAGGACCGCGCGGTGCCCGGGCACTGGGAAGGCGACCTGATCATCGGCAAGGACGGCGCCTCGGCGATCGGGACCCTGGTCGAGCGCCACACCCGCTACGTGAACGGCCTGCTGCGGCAGTACTTCCCCAAGGGCACCGACCTGTCCACCCACACCGCCGAGTGCCTGACCGCCGTCGCCGATCAGCTCAACCGCCGTCCACGCAAGACGCTTGGCTGGGAAACCCCAGCCGAGCGTCTGCATAAACTCATCGCGGCCTAGACAACCGACCACGTGTTGCAACGACCGTTAGAAACCACCCCGCGGGACCGGCCCTTCGGCGTTCCTGGGGAGCGTGCGCGGTACGCTCCGTTCCCGGTGTGCATCCATTCTGCCGTGGGCGGCGGTGCCGGGTCACCCCCTTCGGGGATGATCTTCGTCGCGGATTCCGGGCCTAGCGTGGTGGCGGGCGGCCCTCGGTGGGAGGGCCCGGGCGCGGAGGAGCGCTGACGACGTGGCGGAAGCACGGCAGGACGGTCGGGCACAGCAGGACGGTCGGGATTCGGCCCTCGCGCGGGAGCTGACCGGGATGATGGCCGAGGACGGCGCGGCCGCCCGGCTGGCGCACAGCGCCGACCTGGCCGAGCAGGCGGTCTGGCGGCGGCTCACCGCCCGGCACGGGGACCGGCTGGCGGAGATCATGGCGGCGCACGGCTGGCCCACCGAGCGCACCGTCGGCCCCGAGGCGGCCCGGGCGGCCTGGCTGGTGGCGCAGCACGCGGACCGGCAGCTGGACGTCCAGCGGCGGGCGGCGGAGCTGATGGGCGAGGCCGTCGCCCGGGGCGAGGCGAGCGCCCGCGACCTGGCCTTCCTCCAGGACCGGCTGGCCGTCAACGAGGGCCGGGAGCAGCGCTACGGGACGCAGATCGGCGCGGTGGCGGACGGCCGCCCGGTGCCGTGGCCGTGCGAGGAGCCGGAGCGGCTGGACGAGCGGCGCGCGGCGGTGGGCATCGAGCCGTTCGACGAGTACACCGCGCGGTTCGCCCCGAAGTAACCGTCAGGCCCACCGGTCCGGATTGGCTCTTGCGCGCGGCCGCCCGCGCCGCATTGACTGACCTTCGACTAGCGCTGCTAGTTAAAGGCGGCTGGACGAGAGGACGACCGGTGGGGCAGTACGCGGAGCACAGCGACCAGTACATCGACGGCGAGTGGCAGCCCTCCGGGGACACCGGGTCGATCACCGTGCTGAACCCGGCGACCGAGCAGGTGCTGGCCACGGTGCCGGCCGGTGGCGCGGGCGACGTCGACGCGGCGGTGACGGCGGCCCGGCGGGCGGCCCGCGGCTGGGGCGCGACCACCCGTGAGGAGCGGCTGGCGCTGCTGACCCGGCTGCGGGACGGGATCGCCGCCGCGCAGAACGAGATCACCGAGACGGTCGTCGCCGAGCTGGGCTCGCCGGTCGGCTTCACCGGGGCCGTGCACGCCGGGCTGCCGCTCGCCGTGGCGACCTCCTACCTGACCCTGCTCGCCGAGCACCCGTTCGAGGAGCGGATCGGCAACTCGGTGGTGCACGCCGAGCCCGCCGGAGTGGTCGCGGCGATCACGCCGTGGAACTACCCGCTGCACCAGATCGTGGCCAAGACCGTCCCCGCGCTGGCGGCCGGCTGCCCGGTGGTCCTCAAGCCGGCCGAGGACACCCCGCTGGTGGCCCGGCTGTTCGCCCGGCTGGTGCACGAGGCCGGGTTCCCGGCGGGCGCCTTCAACCTGGTGACCGGCACCGGCGCGGTGGCGGGTGCGGCGCTCGTCGGGCACCGGGAGGTGGACCTGGTCTCGTTCACCGGTTCCACCACCGTCGGCCGGCTGGTCGCCGAGACGGCCGGCCGGGGGCTGAAGCGGGTCTCCCTGGAGCTGGGCGGCAAGTCGGCCAACGTGGTGCTGCCGGGCGCCGACCTGGCCCGCGCGGTGAAGGCGAACGTCGCCAACGTCTTCGCCAACTCGGGCCAGACCTGCAGCGCGCTGACCCGGCTGCTGGTGCACGAGGACCAGTACGACGAGGCGGTCGCCCGGGCCGAGGAGGTCGCCGCCCAGTACCGGCCGGGTGACCCGACCGACCCGAAGACCCGGATCGGCCCGCTGGTCAACGCCCGGCAGCTGGAGCGGGTGCGCGGCTACATCGACGGCGCGCTGGCCGAGGGCGCCCGGCTGGTCGTCGGCGGCTCGGAGCCGCTCGCCGAGCTGCCCACCGGGTACTACGTCCGCCCGACCGTGCTCGCGGACGTGACCCCGGAGATGACGGTGGCCCAGGAGGAGGTCTTCGGCCCCGTCCTGGCGATCCTCCGCTACCGGGACGAGGACCACGCCGCGGAGCTCGCCAACGGCACCCCGTACGGCCTGGCCGGCGGCGTCTGGGCGCGCGACACGGACACCGCCGCCGCCTTCGCCCGCCGCCTCGACACCGGCCAGGTGGACCTCAACGGCGGCCGCTTCAACCCGCTCGCGCCGTTCGGCGGCTACAAGAGCTCGGGCCTCGGCCGCGAGCTGGGCCGCCACGGGCTGGAGGAGTTCCTCCAGTACAAGTCCCTGCAGTACTAGGGCCGGTGCCGGGGGGCGGGGGCGCGCGGAGGCAGCTGACGGCTGACAGATTTCAGCGAACAGATGACAGATGACAGATTTCGAAATCTGTCATCTGTTCGCTGTCTGCCGTCACCCGTCCGCGCCCCCTGGCCGTCAGGCCAGGTCGACGCCCGGGTAGAGCGGGTACGGGGCGAGCAGGTCGGCGGCGCGCTTGGCGGTGGCGTCGCGGAGGGCCGGGTCCAGGGCGTAGGCGGCCTTGGAGGGGGCGCCCTTGGCGGTGGTGGTGGGGGTGGTGGCGCCCAGGACGGTGTGGATCAGGTCGGCGATCTCGTCCATCTCGGCGGTGCCCAGGCCGCGGGTCGTGAGGGCCGGGGTGCCGAGGCGGATGCCCGAGGTGTACCAGGCGCCGTTCGGGTCCTGCGGGACGGAGTTGCGGTTGGTGACGATGCCCGAGTCGAGCAGCGCCGCCTCGGCCTGGCGGCCGGTCAGGCCGTAGCCCGAGACGTCCGCGAGGACCAGGTGGTTGTCGGTGCCGCCGGTGACCAGCTTGCCGCCGCGGCGCAGCAGGCCCTCGGCGAGCGCCTGGGCGTTGGTGACGACGGCGCGGGCGTAGGCCTGGAACTCGGGGCGGCGGGCCTCGGCGAGGGCGACCGCCTTGGCGGCCATGACGTGCGAGAGCGGGCCGCCGAGCACCAGCGGGCAGCCGCGGTCGACGTGCTCGGCCAGTTCGGACTGGCACAGCACCATGCCGCCGCGCGGGCCGCGCAGGGACTTGTGGGTGGTGGTGGTGACGATGTGGGCGTGCGGGACCGGGTCGTGGTCGCCGGTCAGCACCTTGCCCGCGACCAGGCCGGCGAAGTGCGCCATGTCGACCATGAGGGTCGCGCCGACCTCGTCCGCGATCTCGCGCATCTTGCGGAAGTTCACCAGGCGCGGGTAGGCGGAGTAGCCGGCCACGATGATCAGCGGGCGGAACTCGCGGGCGGTCTCGCGCAGCGCGTCGTAGTCGATCAGGCCGGTGGCCGGGTCGGTGCCGTAGCTGCGCTGCTCGAACATCTTGCCCGAGATGTTGGGCCGGAAGCCGTGGGTGAGGTGGCCGCCGGTGTCCAGCGACATGCCGAGCATCCGCTGGTTGCCGAGCTCCTGGCGCAGCCGCGCCCAGTCCTCCTCGGTGAGGTCGTTGACGTTGCGCACCGCGGCGCGCTCCAGCGCCGGGCTCTCGACCCGCTGGGACAGGACGGCCCAGAAGGCGGTCAGGTTGGCGTCGATGCCGGAGTGCGGCTGGACGTAGGCGTGGTCGGCGCCGAACAGCTCGCGGGCGTGCTCGGCGGCGATGCCCTCGACGGTGTCGACGTTGCGGCAGCCCGCGTAGAAGCGGCGGCCGACGGTGCCCTCGGCGTACTTGTCGCTGAGCCAGTTGCCCATGGTGAGCAGGACGGCCGGGGAGGCGTAGTTCTCGCTGGCGATCAGCTTGAGCGAGGCGCGCTGGTCCGCCAGCTCCTGGCCGATGGCGGCGGCGATCCGCGGTTCGACGCCGGCGACCACGTCGAGGGCGCTGCGGAAGGCGGTGTCGGCCGCGACGGAGGCGGCGGTGTGGGGCTGCTGGGCCATGGCGGTCTCCTGGTGGGGATTTGCGGGGGCCCAGGCGCTCGGCAGACGTGCACGTGAGGATTCACGGGGCCGCTTCCCGATGGTTGATTCCATCCCTACGCGCCAGTCGCGGCCCACCGGGATCGTACCAACACCGGAGGGACTGTGGCGGAGGTCTCAGAATGCGGAACGCGCTGCCCACTACGTCCGCTTATGTCCGTTCTTTTGCAACGCGGATGTTGCGGCGAAATGAAGCCGCCACAATTCCCGAAACAGTCCGGCAGGAATGGCCGGAACGCCCTCCGAAGGTGATTTGCGGAACCTCGGAAGAATCCGGTCCAATGGCGTTCGAACGGCTGCCGGGAAACCCCCGGAGGCCGTACCGGAAATGCACACCAGCGCACCCTCACCCATGGGGCGGCGGAGAATTCGGAGGTTACGCCTCATGGCAGTGGTCGACACCGTCCCAGGCAGCACGGCCGGGCCTGCGGCCGCCGCGAACCCCGGACCGCTCCGCCGGATCCTGCGGGACCGGGTCGGCGCCGCCGCCCTGGCGGTGGTGGTGCTGTTCCTGCTGCTCGCCCTCGGCGCCCCGCTGGTCGCCGCGCTCTACGGGAAGAACCCGGTCGACCACTACGGCCAGAACATCCCGGGCCTGCTCAGCGACGGCGGCCTGCCGATGCTGCCGAACGGCGGGATCTCCGGGGACTTCTGGTTCGGCCTGGAGCCCGGCCTCGGCCGGGACGTGTTCACCCAGCTGCTGTACGGCATCCGCACCTCGCTGCTGATCGCCTTCGCGGCCGCCGCGGTGACCACCACGCTGGGCGTGCTGGCCGGTGTCGCGGTCGGCTACCTGGGCGGGATCGCGGACCGGCTGTTCGGATTCCTCGCGAACGTGCTGCTGGCCTTTCCCACGCTGCTCCTGCTGCTCGCGCTCAGCCCGGTCATTC
The DNA here is from genome assembly GCF_040609095.1 of Kitasatospora sp. NPDC004799. Taxonomy (NCBI): domain Bacteria; kingdom Bacillati; phylum Actinomycetota; class Actinomycetes; order Kitasatosporales; family Streptomycetaceae; genus Kitasatospora; species Kitasatospora sp. NPDC004799. The sequence continues at coordinate 25,600 of NZ_JBEXJK010000011.1, read as the reverse complement.
AGTCCCGGCTGGTCGATCCGGGCACCGCGGAACCGGAGTGGATGCAGTTCCTGGTACTGATCCTGGTTTTCTCGGCGTTCGGCTGGATTCCGCTCGCGCTTTCCCTGCGGGCCACCGTCCGCTCGCTCCGGGAAAGGGATTTCGTGCAGTCCGCGCGGGCCCAGGGCGCGAGCCGGTTCCATGTCGTCGTCCACGAACTCCTGCCGAATGTGCGCTCGCAGCTGCTGGTGCACGCCACCATGGCGGTGCCGACCTTCGTCGCCTCCGAGGCCGCGCTGTCCTTCCTCGGCGTCGGCATCACCGAGCCCGTCCCGGACTGGGGGCGGATGATCGCGCGCGGCTCCGAGGTCTTCCAGGCCGACCCCACCTACATGGTGTTCCCGGGCGTGGCGCTGCTGCTGTTCGTCATCGCCTTCAACCTGCTCGGCGACGCCGTCCGGGACGCGCTGGACCCGCGCGCCGGCACGGCCCGCTGAAACCTTTCGCCCCCTTCTCGTCGGCACCCCGCCGACCCTTCCCCACCATCAACCCGAGCCCGTCCCGGCACGAGCCGCCGGGACAAGGAGAGATCCGCCATGCGCTGGACCAGACCGTCCCTCGCCGTCATCGCCACCGCCCTGCTGGCGACCTCCTGCTCGGCCGGCGCGGGCAGCACCGCCGGCTCCGGCGCCGCCGCCGGGGCCTCCGCCAAGGAGACCTCCCCGCTGACCGCCGTGCTCGGCAGCGAGCAGGAGAGCGCCGGCCCGGCCCCGGCCGTCCAGGGCGCCCGGGCGGGCGGCACCGTGAACGTGTACAACAGCGTCGAGTTCCGCCACCTCGACCCGCAGAAGGTCTACGCCGGCGCCACCTACAACGCCTCGCTGCTCTGGGGCCGCCAGCTGACCCAGTACCAGGTCGTGGACGGCAAGGCCAAGCTGGTCGGCGACCTGGCCACCGACACCGGCACCCCCGCCGACGGCGGGCGCACCTGGACGTACAAGCTCAAGCAGGGCGTCGCCTGGGAGGACGGCCGGCCGATCACCGCCCAGGACGTCAAGTACGGCATCGAGCGCACCTTCGGCAAGGGCTACGAGGTCGGCCCGCCGTACTGGCCGCAGTGGCTCACCGGCGAGGCCAGCTACGAGGCGGCGCGCGCCAAGTACGCGGGCCCGCAGGCCGGCGACCTGGACGCGATCGAGACGCCCGACGAGCGCACCATCGTCTTCCACTTCCCGCAGCCGCAGGCCGACGTCCCGTACATGGCCGCGCAGTCCTCCTCCTCGCCGGTGCGCCGGGACAAGGACACCGGGACGGACTACGACCGCCTGCCGTTCGCCACCGGGCCGTACCGGATCGTCGAGCACGTCCAGAACACCCGCATGGTGCTGGAGCGCAACCCGGCCTGGAAGCCCGAGACCGACCCGATCCGCAACCAGTACCCGGAGAAGTTCGTCTTCACGTACGGCAAGGAGTCGCTCAACCTCAACCAGGAGATCCTCTCCGGACGGGACGGCGGCGCCAACGCCACCACCGCGTCCGACACGCTCTCCGCCGAGCTGTACCAGACCACCGACACCGACCCGAAGGCCAAGGAGCTGGTCGTCTCCGGCCGGCAGGGCGCCTTCGTCACCCAGCTGATGATCAACAACCAGCGGGTGCCGGACGTCGAGGTCCGCAAGGCGCTGCACCTGGCCTATCCGCGCCAGCAGGCCCGCCAGGTCCAGGGCGGCGCCCGGACCGGCGAACTGGCCACCACGCTCAGCTCGCCCGCGCTGATCGACTGGCAGAAGTACGACCTCTACCCGGTCAAGCCCGAGGGCGACCCGGAGGCCGCCAAGGCCCAGCTCGCCAAGGCCAAGCAGGCCCCCGCCAGCCTGACCTACGGCTACCGGAACACCCCGGTCGGGCAGCGCGTCGCCCAGGTGCTGGTCGAGGGCTTCGGCAAGGCGGGGATCACCGTCGTGCCCAAGCCGATCGACCCCAAGGCCTTCCTGGACGAGGTGCACCGCGCCGACTCGCCGTACGACCTGTTCGAGGAGACCAGCTCGGTCGACTGGCCGACCCCGTCCACCCTGATCCCGTTCTCCTTCGACGGCCGGGCCGGCAGCGACATCAACTCCGCGCTCTACCGCAACCCGGAGGTCGACAAGGAGATCGACCGGATCAACCAGATCGGCGAGCCGCGCGCCAAGGCCAAGGAGCTGTACGCGCTGGAGCAGACCGTGATGAAGGACGTGCCGGTGCTGCCGTTCGCCTACCCGACGGTCAACCAGCTGCGCGGCAGCAACGTCGGCGGGGCGTTCATCCACCCGATCTACGGGACCGTCTCGCTGGCCTGGCTGTACCTGAAGTCCTGAGTGCCGGGGCCCGTCCCCCGTTCCCCTCGTCCCCCGGTTCACCGGTGGGACGGGGGGCGGGCCCCTCCCGCCTGCCCTGCCCTGGCGGCCCTGACCTGCCTGCCTGCCTGCCTCCTGCCTGCCTGCCTGCCTGCCTGCCTGCCCCGTAACGCCCTCCCCGTCACGTCGACCCCGGATCGGCCATGCTCTCCTTCGTCCTGCGGCGGACCGCCCAGGCCCTCGCGGTCCTGGTCGCGGTCTCCGCCGCCGCCTTCGCCCTCTTCTACGCCGCGCCCGCCGACCCGGCCCGCGCCGCCTGCGGCCCGCGCTGCGACAGCGGGCAGGTCGCGGCGGTGCGCCAGAGCATGGGCCTGGACCAGCCGCTGCTCACCCAGTACACCGACTACCTGGTCGGGGTCGTCGCCGGGCGGGACATCGGCGACGTGGACGGCTCGACCATCCACTGCGACGCCCCCTGCCTCGGCTACTCCTACCGGCTGCACCAGCCGGTCAGCGAGGCGCTGGCCGACCACCTGCCCGTCACCCTCTCGCTGACCGCCGGAGCGCTCGTCGTCCTGCTGGTGTTCGGCCTCGGCACCGGGTTCGTCTCCGCGCTGCGGCACGGGCGGCGGACCGACCGGCTGCTGTCCGGTTTCACCCTGGTCGGCGCCAGCGTGCAGATCTACTTCCTCGGGTACGTCGCGCAGTGGCTGCTGGTGTACTCCACCGGGCTGCTGCCGCTCCCCTCCTACACCCCGCCGGCCGACGACCCGGTCGCCTGGGCGGGCGGGATGCTGCTCCCCTGGATCGTCCTCGGCTTCGTCAACTCGGCTGTGTTCGCCCGGCTTTCGCGTTCGCAGCTGCTGGAGACGATGAACGAGGAGTACGTCCGCACCGCCCGCGGCAAGGGCCTGGGACGGCTGCGCGCCCACCTGAAGTACACCTCGCGCGGCGCCGCCGGACCGCTGGTGCAGCTGATCGGGCTGGAGGCCGGGGTGCTGCTCGGCGGAGCCGTGATCACCGAGACGGTGTTCGGGCTGAACGGGGTCGGGCGGTTCGCCGCCGAGGCCGTCGGCGGGCAGGATCTGCCCGCCGTGGTCGGCGCGGTGCTGCTGGCCGCCTGCTTCATGGTGCTGTTCGTCGCGCTGGCCGACCTCGCGGTCGCCTGGCTCGACCCGCGTGTGCGGCTGAGCTGATGGGGAGTCCTGCGATGAAGTCCACTGTTCCGGGTGCCGAGGTGAAGGCCGCCGAAGCGCGGGCCACCGAAGCGCCGACCGCCGCCGCGCGCGCCGCCGAAGCGCCGACCGCCGAGCCGGTGTTGAGCGTCCGCGACCTGACCGTCACCTTCGCCGACCCGCGCGGCGGCGCGCCGGTGACCGCCGTCCGGGGCCTCTCCTTCGACCTCGCGCCGGGTGAAGTCCTGGGCCTGGTCGGCGAGTCGGGCTCCGGCAAGTCCACCGTCGGGCTCGCCGTCCTCGGCCTGCACGACCCGCGCACCACCACCGTCACCGGCTCGATCCGGCTGGGCGGGCAGGAAGTGGTCGGCGCCGAGGAGTCCGCGCTGCGCGGGGTGCGGGGCGGGACGGCGGCGCTGGTGTTCCAGGACGCGCTCACCTCGCTCAGCCCCTTCCACGGCGTGGGCGCCCAGCTCGCCGAGATGTACCGGCTGCACCACCCGGGCGCGGGCCGTGCCGAGGCGGGCCGGCGGGCGGCCGATCTGCTCGACCGGGTCGGCATCCCGGCGGCCCGGTCCCGCGACTACCCGCACCAGTTCTCCGGCGGCATGCGCCAGCGCGTGATGATCGCGATGGCGCTGATGAACGACCCCCGGCTGATCATCGCGGACGAGCCGACCACCGCCCTGGACGCCCGCGTCCAGCGGCAGGTCCTCGACCTGCTCGGCGAGTTGCAGCGCGAGCACGGCACGGCGGTGCTACTGGTCAGCCACGACCTGGGCGTGGTCGCCGGGACGACGGACCGCACGCTGGTGCTGCGCGGCGGGGTCGAGATCGAGTCCGCGCCGACCGCCGAGCTGCTGTCCGCACCGCGCGAGCCGTACACCCGGGCGCTGGTGGGCGCGGCACTCCGGCTCGACTCGGTGCCGGGCACCGCCCTGCCGACGGTCGACGAGCCGGAGCCGTCACGGACGTTCCGGCCGCGGACGGTCGAGCGTCCCGAGCGGTGGCTGGTCGAGGTGGACGACCTGTCCGTGCACTTCCCCGGGCGCCGGCGCTTCCCCGGTCTGCGGGCCGAACCGGTCCGGGCGGTCGAGGGCGTCGGCCTGCGGATCGCGCCCGGCGAGACGCTCGGGCTGGTCGGCGAGTCCGGCTCCGGCAAGTCCACCACCTCGCGGGTACTGGCCGGGCTGCAACGGCCCACCGGCGGAACGGTGCGGTACGACGGGCAGGACGTCACCCGGCCGGACCAGGAGCTGCGGAAGCGGCTCAGCCGGGAGATCCAGCTGGTCTTCCAGGACCCGTACGCCTCGCTCAACCCGCGCCGGACCATCGCCCGGACCCTGGACACCCCGCTGCGCCTGCACACCACGCTGGGCCCGGCCGAACGGCGGGAGCGCGCCGCCGAACTGCTGGAGCAGGTCGGGCTGGAGGCCGGGCACCTGGACCGCTACCCGCACGAGTTCTCCGGCGGGCAGCGCCAGCGGATCGGCATCGCCCGGGCGCTGGCCCCGCAGCCGCGCCTGATCATCGCCGACGAGCCGGTCTCCGCGCTCGACGTGTCGGTGCAGGCCCAGGTGCTCAACCTGCTGATGGAGCTGCGCGAACGGCTGGGCGTCGCCTTCCTGTTCGTCTCCCACGACCTCGCCGTCGTCCGGCACTTCTGCGACCGGGTGGCGGTGATGCACCGGGGCCGGCTGGTCGAGTCCACCGACCGGGACCAGCTGTTCGACGCGCCGCACACGGAGTACACCAGGGAGCTGCTGGCGGCGGCGCACTGAGCCAGCGGTGCGCTGAGCCAACGGCGCACCGAGACGGTCGAGGCCCGTCCGGAACGACCGGCCCGGCGGGCGGCGGCGTCGGAGGTCGCGGCGTACGGGTGAAGCGGCAGGTCGTTCGCGGTTCGTTCGGCTGCGCCGGTCAGGCTCGAGGCGCTAGCGTGCAGGCGACGTGACGCAGCAGACCCGGGCAAGGAATCACCAACTGAGGGGGCACAATTGTCGGACGACCTGCTCATCGCAAAGATCAACCACGGTTTCGACCACCTCGACGCCGACGGCGACGACGTGCTCACCGAGCGGGACCACGTCCTGATGGGCCTCTCGGTGGCCCGCTCGCTCGGCCACCAGGAGGGCTCCGACGCGGAGGCCGTGATAGTCCGCGCCTACCTGACGATCTGGCACGACCTGCACCTCGCCCGGCTGCCCGCCGGCACCCAGGCGATCACCCGTGAGCAGTTCGTCGCCTCGACCGGCGCACTCGCCGACGACCCGGAGGCCGCGCGCGAGATCTTCGGCGCGCTCGCGGCGGCCTTCCTCGCCGTCGCCGACACCGACCGCAGCGGGACGGTGGACGCGGGCGAGTTCTTCGTCTTCCAGCGCGGCCACTTCGCCGACCTCTCCCGCGACGACGCCGACGAGGCCTTCCGCCACCTCGACACCGACGGGGACGGCGTGCTCTCCGCGGCCGAGTTCACCGACGCGATCATCGAGTTCTGGACCAGCCGCGACCCGGACGCGCCCGGCAACTGGTGGACGGGCAAGCCGCCGCACAGCTTCTGAGCCGTCACGGCCGACCGAGCCGTCACGTCCAGCGGGCAGCGTGGGCGTAGCGGCAACGTCGGCGTAGCGGCAGCGTGGGCGTAGCGGCAGCGTGGCCACCGGCCGCGGTCCCAACGACAGCGGACGTGCGTGTCCGCGGCCCCGTGGCGGGGATCGTCCCGGTCGGGCGGCCGGGACGATCCGTCCGGACGACGGTTCAGCGCGGTGCCGGCGGCCGCGGCGCGCTCACCTCCGGACGGACGGCGCCTTCGCCGGACTCCCGGCGCGCGACGAGCGGCCCGGGCGTCGGCTGACGCTCACCACCAGACAGACGCCCGCCACCACGATCGCGCCGCCCGCGACGGTCGGGCCGGTCAGCGGCTCGGCCAGGATCAGCCAGCCCAGCAGCACCGCGACCACCGGGTTCACGTACGCGTAGGTGGCCACCAGGGTCAGCGGGGCGGAGCGCAGCAGCCAGGCGTAGGCGGTGAAGGCGAGCAGCGAGCCGAACGCCACCAGGTAGCCGAGGGCCAGCCAGGACCGGCCGGAGATCGCCCCGAGGTCCAGGCCGTGCTGCTCGCCGCGGCCCAGTCCGACCAGCAGGTTGCCGAGGCCGCCGGCCAGCATCTGGTAGGCGCTCGCGGCGAGCACGTTGCCGGGCATCGGGATCTTCTTGCTCACGAAGGAGCCGGTCGCCCAGAGCAGGGTGGCGCCGATGATCAGGATCACGCCGCCCGGCTCGATCGACCCGCCGATGGCGGGGGCCGACAGGACGCCGAGGCCGACCAGTCCGAGCAGCACCCCGGCCAGCTCGGCCGGCCTCGGGCGGTCACCGCCGACGGCCGTCAGCACCACCATCCAGAGCGGGACCGCGGCCACCAGCAGGGCGGCCAGGCCGGAGGGGACGGAGGTCTCGCCCAGGACCACCATGCCGTTGCCGCCGGTCAGCAGCAGCACACCGACCAGGGCGGAGGAGGCCAGCTGCCGCCGGGTCACCTTCAGTCCGGCCGGGCCCTGGCGCACCAGGAGGTAGCCGGCCAGCAGCAGGCCGGCGGTGACGAAGCGGGCGGCGGCGGAGAGGAAGGAGGGCATCGTCTCCACCGCGACCCGGATCGCCAGGTAGGTCGAGCCCCAGACGACGTAGACCACGAGGAGGGCCAGCCAGACCGCGCCGCCGAGGCGGGAGGCGGGGAGGGCGTCGGCCGGCGGGGGCGGGGCAGGGATCGCGTCGGCCGCGGCCTCGGTTCTGGCGTCGGTTTCAGGAGCGGGGGTCGGGGTGTCGGGGGCTGAGCCGGGGACCTCGGCCGGTTGGGACGGTGAAGTGGACCATGTCATGCGTGTCCCCCTTGGACGGTGCTGGCCGAACAACCGACATGAGAGCGCATGGACGGCCCGGTGCGCCAGTCGGTATCAGGAATCGGACCGCAGGACGTACGGTGGGCGCTCCCCAGCGAGGAGGTCGAACCCTTGTCCGCACCCGAGGAGGCGCTGCCGTTCTTCGTGTACGGCACGCTGCGCAGCGGCGGCCGCAATCATGCCGTCCACCTGGCCGGGCGCTGCGCCGACGTCCGGCCGGCGGTACTGGAGGGTGCCGCGCTACACGAGGGCCCCGGCTTCCCGTACGCGGTCCCGGACCCGGCGCCGGGGCGCCGGATCCTGGGCGAGCTCGTCACCGTACGCCCGGGCGCGTACGCCGGAGCCCTGGCGGCGCTGGACCGGCTGGAGGACTGCCGGGCGGACGGGACCGGGCTGTACGTGCGGCGGCGGACGACGGTGCGGACGGCGACCGGCGAGCCGCGGCAGGCCTGGGTCTACTTCGCCGGGCCGCGGGCCGAGGCGCGGTTGCGGGAGCAGCCGGCGCTGATCGAGTCGGGGGTCTGGGAGGAGGAGGGGTGACGGATGACGGGTGACGGGTGACGCCGAAGCGCTCACGGACCGCCAGGTAGGCTGCCCCGGCTAGTCGGTTTTCCCTACACATCGGCCTATCGACTCATGGGCCCATCGAACGACGAGGAGCCACCCGGTGCCCGAGCTGCCACCCCCGATCACCGTCGTCGGGATCGGGGCCGACGGCTGGCCCGGCCTCGCCGTCGGCTCCCGGGCCGCGCTGCGGGCGGCCGAAGTCGTCGTCGGCGGCCCCCGCCAGCTGGACCTGCTCCCCCGCGACGAGGTCGCCGCCGAGCGCGTCCCCTGGCCGTCCCCGCTGCGCCCGGCCGTCCCCGGACTGCTCGCCGCCCACGCCGGCCGCCGCATCGCCGTCCTGGCCAGCGGCGACCCGATGTTCTACGGCATCGGCCGCACCCTCGCCGAGACCGTCGGCGCCGAGCGCCTGCGCGTGCTGCCGCACCCGTCCTCCGTCTCCTACGCCTGCGCCCGGCTCGGCTGGCCGCTGGAGGCCACCGAGGTGGTCAGCCTGGTCGGCCGACCGCTGGACACCCTCTCCCTCGCCCTCCACCCCGGCCGCCGCCTGCTGGTGCTCAGCGCCGACGCGGCCACCCCGGCCGCCGTCGCCGAGCTGCTCACCACGCGCGGCTACGGCACCGCCCGTCTGCGGGTGCTCGAACAGCTCGGCGCCCCGGCCGAACGCCGGCTGGACGGCCCCGCCGACGGCTGGCCGCACCCGCCCGGCGACCCGCTGAACGTCATCGCCGTCGACCTCCGCGACGGCCCCCGCACCTCCCTCGTCCCCGGCCTGCCGGACACCGCGTACGAGAGCGACGGCCAGCTGACCAAGCGCCACGTCCGCGCCGCGACCCTCGCCACCCTGGCCCCCTCCCCCGGCGAACTGCTCTGGGACGTCGGCGGCGGCTCCGGCTCGATCGCCATCGAGTGGCTGCGCGCCCACCGCGACTGCCGGGCCGTCAGCATCGAGCGTGACCCGGTGCGGGCCGGTCGGATCGCCCGCAACGCCGCCGCGCTCGGCGTCCCCCGGCTCCGGGTGGTGACCGGCCCCGCCCCCGCCGCGCTCGCCGAACTCCCCACCCCCGACGCCGTGTTCATCGGCGGCGGCCTCACCGCGCCCGGCCTGCTGGACAGTTGCTGGGCCGCGCTGCGCCCCGGCGGCCGGATCGTCGCCAACACCGTGACGCTGGAGTCCGAGGCGCTGCTCACCGAGTGGTACCGGCGCCACGGCGGGGAGTTGGTCAAACTCGCCGTCGCCCACGCCGTCCCGGTCGGCGGTTTCACCGGGTGGCGCCAGGCCATGCCGGTCACCCAGTGGTCCGCCGTCAAGCCCGCTGTCGATGAGCCGGATGCCGCTACGGTCGGCGCAGGCAAGGCCGACACCCAGAAGTCCGCGACCCCCCAGGAGAACGCCTCGTGACCGTCCACTTCATCGGAGCCGGCCCGGGCGCCGCCGACCTGATCACCCTGCGCGGCCAGCGTATCCTGGCCCGCGCCGAGGTCTGCCTGTACGCGGGCAGCCTGGTCCCGCGCGAGCTGCTGGACGAGTGCCCGCCCGGCGCCCGCCTGATCGACACCGCGCAGCTCAACCTGGACCAGATCACCGCCGAGCTGGTCGCCGCGCACGAGGCCGGCCAGGACGTGGCCCGGCTGCACTCCGGCGACCCGTCCGTCTTCTCCGCCGTCGCCGAGCAGATGCGCCGCCTGGACGCGGCCGGCGTGCCGTACGAGGTCGTCCCCGGCGTGCCCGCCTTCGCCGCCGCCGCGGCCGCGCTGAAGCGGGAGCTGACCGTCCCGACCGTCGGCCAGACCGTCATCCTCACCCGGATCGCCAAGCGCGCCACCCCGATGCCCGAGGGCGAGGACCTCGCCACCCTCGGCCGCAGCGGCGCCCTGCTGGTCCTGCACCTGGCCGCCGGGTACGTGGACGACGTGGTCGAGCAGCTGCTCCCGCACTACGGCGCCGACTGCCCGGCCGCCGTGGTCGCGATGGCCAGCCGCCCGGACGAGCTGGTGCTGCGCGGCACCGTCGGCGACATCGCCGGGCAGGTCAAGGCGGCGGGCGTGGTCCGCACCGCCGTCATCATCGTCGGCCGGACGCTGGCCGCCGACCAGTTCCGCGACAGCCACCTCTACTCGGCGGACCGCGAGCGCCCGCACGAGCCCTGCGGGGCGTGATGCGGCACGTCCTGATCCTCGGCGGGACCACCGAGGGGCGCCTGCTGGCCGCCGAACTCGCCCCCACCGCACTCCGGGTCACCAGTTCGCTGGCCGGCCGGGTCGCCCAGCCCCGGCTGCCCGCCGGGGAGGTGCGGATCGGCGGCTTCGGCGGCCCCGAGGGCCTGGCCGACTGGCTGCGTGCGGAGGGCGTGGACGCGGTGGTGGACGCCACCCACCCGTTCGCCGCCGGCATCTCGCACAACGCCGCGCTCGCGGCCGCCGCCACCGGTGTCCCGCTGCTGGTGCTGCGCCGCCCCGGCTTCACCCGGGTGGACGGGGACCGCTGGCTCCCCGTCCCCTCGCTCGCCGCGGCGGCCGACCTGCTGCCCCGGCGCGGCGAGCGGGTCCTCCTCACCACCGGCCGGCAGAGCGTCGCCGCCTTCGCCCACGTCGACGGGGCGCACTTCATCGCCCGCTCGGTGGACCCGCCCGAGCCGCCGTTCCCGCCGTCCTTCGAAGTCCTGCTGGACCGCGGCCCGTTCACCGTCTCGGGCGAGGACGCGCTGCTGCGCGAGCACGACATCGACGTCCTGATCACCAAGGACAGCGGCGGCGCCGCGACCGCCCCCAAGCTGACCGCCGCCCGGGTGCTCCAACTGCCCGTCATCGTCGTGGAGCGCCCGCCGCTCCCGGAGGGCGTCCCGGTCGCACCCGACGTCCCGGGCGCGCTGCGCTGGCTGGAGCGGCTGGGGTAGGGCGGGCGCCCGGCGGCTACGGCTCCCCGCCGTAGCCGCCGTGACCGCCGCCATGGCCGTGGTGACCGCCGGAACCGTGGTGGCCGTGGTGACCGCCCGCCGCGTCCTCCATGCGGTGCTCCGCCCGCAGCTCCTTGCTCAACTGGCTGTTCAGCTCCCTGACCCCGGTGCTGACCGCCTCGGATATCGCCGCGGCGAGTTCCGCGTCCCCGGGCACCAGCGCCGCCACCGCGCCGAGCGCGAGCGGGGCGCTCTCCGCGAGCCGCGCGAGCCGACGGCGGAGCGGCCGCCGGTGCGGGCCGCGGTAGAGCCGGCGGGACAGGCCCGCGGTGTTCACCAGCGCGGCCAGCGCGTGGTCGGCGGCGGTGCGCTCCGGATCACCGGCCGCCCCGGCCACCCGCCTCCTGAGGTCGGCGCGCCGGGCGCGGTCCAGCAGGGTGATCGGCGCCGGCGACCCGGCGTACCGCTTCGCCCGCCGGTCGACCGTGAGCGCCCCCTGGCCCTCCAGCCGGGACAGGTACGAGAGCGTCGTACCGCGCGAACTCCGCTTCAGCCACTCCCCCACGGTCGGCGCGGGCGAGGCCTCACCGAGCAGGCGGAGCACCGTGTCCAGCCGCCGGTCGGCCGTGGGCGCGGCGCTCTCGACCACGATCCGCGGACGGCCGGAGGTCACCCCGATCCGCCCGGCCAGCAACAGTTCCAGCAACTCCGCGGCCCGCAGCACGAGATCCATCCGCTCGGGCCGGTGGACCCGCCCCGAGCGCGGATGGACGGCGAGCAGCAGCAGATCGTCCCCCAACGTCACGGGGAGGAGCGTACGGCCCGAAGCGGGCCCCGTCGAGCGCCGGTCGACGACTCTCGGCTCGCCGGCACCGGGGGTGGCCCGTGCCGGTACGCCCGGGGAAATCGCGGGCGGGCCGGGCGGATGACGGGCAGGATGGCCCGATGACCGATGACCAGCGCACCCGGACCCCTCGTACCGCCGACGAACGCGCCACGCTGGCGGGCTTCCTGGACCATCAGCGCGACACCCTCGCGATGAAGTGCGCGGGGCTCACCGTGGAACAGCTCCGCGCCCGCGTGCTGGAACCCTCCGGTCTCTCGCTGCTCGGGCTGGTCCGCCACCTCGCCGAGGTGGAGCGCAGCTGGTTCCGCAACGTGCTCAACGGCGAGGACGTGCGGGGCTTCTGGGGGCGTCCCGACGGTTCCTTCGCCGAGTTCGACGTCGAGACCGCCGACCCGGACGAGGCCTTCGCGATCTGGCGCCGCGAGTGCGACCACGCCAGGGAACTCGTGGCCGCCGCCGAGTCGTTGGACGTCCTGGGCCACTACGGCGATGAGGTCTTCTCGCTGCGCTGGATCCTCACCCACATGATCGAGGAGTACGCCCGCCACAACGGCCACGCCGACCTCCTCCGCGAGCACCTCGACGGCACCACCGGCGAGTAGCCCCGGAGACCACCGGACACGGCCGGAGCGGCACCGACAGCGAGGGAGCGAGCAGACCCGTGCGGACCCGCCAGAAGGAACGCGAGACCCCCGGGCCCTCGGAGCCCTGGAACGAGATCGTCCCCGGGCTCTGGATGGGCGGGCACTACTTCACCCCGCCCGGCGGCGAGCTGGAACTCGCGGTCGTGGGCACCGAGTTCGACCTGGTGGTCAGCCTGTTCACGCTCCCCGGGCACGGCCCGGCCCCGGAGGTGGAGCACGTCGTCCGGGAGGTGCCGGACGCCCCGCTCTCCCCCGGCCAGCTGCGCGCCGTCCAGGAGGCGGCCGAAATCACCTCGGCGGCTGCCCGTCGGGGGCGGCGGACGCTGGTGCGGTGCCACTCCGGGTACAACCGCTCGGGCCTGGTGGTGGCACAGGCGCTGGTCGGTCTCGGGTGCGGAAGCGGTGAGGCGGTCCGGCTGGTTCGGCAGCGGCGTTCGCCGTGGGCGCTGAACAACCCGGTGTTCGTGGACTACCTGGACACCGGGCTGGACGTCGCAATGCTGCTGAGCGGCCTCAACGGGTGAGGCCGCTCAGTGACATGACGTTTCGTCAGATGTCGCGGAAGGTCTCGATCCGGGCGCCGATCGAGTTGAGGCGCTCGGCCAGGTCCTCGTAACCGCGGTTGATGACGTAGACGTTGCGCAGGACGGAGGTGCCCTGGGCGGCGAGCATGGCGAGCAGGATGACCACAGCGGGGCGCAGGGCCGGCGGGCACATCATCTCGGCGGCACGCCAGCGGGTGGGGCCCTGGACCAGCACGCGGTGCGGGTCGAGGAGCTTGACGTCGGCGCCGAGACGGGTCAGCTCGGTCAGGTAGATCGCACGGTTGTCGTACACCCAGTCGTGGATCATCGTGGTGCCGTGCGCGGCCGCGGCGATGGCGGCGAAGAACGGCACGTTGTCGATGTTGATGCCGGGGAACGGCATCGGGTGGATGGTGTCGATCGGCGCGGTCAGCTTGGACGGGCGCACGGTGAGGTCGACCAGCCGGGTGTGGCCGTTGTGGGCCGGGTACTCCGGGGTGCGGTCGTAGTCGAGGCCCATCCCCTCCAGCACCGCGAGCTCGATCTCCAGGAACTCGATCGGCACCCGGCGGATGGTCAGCTCGGAGGAGGTGACGACGGCGGCGGCCAGCAGGCTCATCGCCTCCACCGGGTCCTCGGCCGGGGTGTAGTCGACGTCGCAGGTGATCTCCGGGACGCCGTGCACGGTGAGGGTGGTGGTGCCGATGCCCTCGATCCTCACGCCCAGCTTCTCCAGGAAGAAGCAGAGGTCCTGGACCATGTAGTTGGGCGAGGCGTTGCGGATGACGCTGACGCCGTCGTGCCGGGCGGCGGCCAGCAGGGCGTTCTCGGTGACGGTGTCCCCGCGCTCGGTCAGCACGATCGGGCGGTCCAGCGGGGCGCCCGGCTCGACCGAGGCGTGGTAGGCGCCGCCGGTGGTGGCGACCTCCAGGCCGAAGCGGCGCAGCGCGGTCAGGTGCGGCTGCACGGTACGGGTGCCGAGGTCGCAGCCGCCCGCGTACGGGATGGCGAAGTGCTGGGCACGGTGCATCAGCGGGCCGAGGAACATCAGCACGCTGCGGGTGCGGCGGGCCGCCTCGACGTCCATCGCGGCGAGGTCCAGCTCGGCGGGCGGAGTCAGTTCGAGGTCGCGGCCCTCGTTGATCCAGCGGCTCTTGACGCCGATGCTGGTGAGCACCTCGAGGATGCGGTAGACCTCCTCGATCCGGGCGACGCTGCGGATCGTGGTGCGGCCGGTGGTCAGCAGCGAGGCGCAGAGGATCGCCACGCAGGCGTTCTTGCTGCTGCGGACGTCGATCGCGCCGGAGAGCCGGGTGCCGCCGGCGACGCGCAGGTGCATCGGGCCGGAGTACCCGAGGGAGACGATCTCGCTGTCGAGGGCTTCGCCGATGCGGGCGATCATCTCAAGGCTGACGTTCTGCTTGCCCTGTTCGATGCGGTTGACCGCGCTCTGGCTGGTTCCGAGGGCCTCTCCGAGCTGCGCCTGGGACCAGCCGCGGTGCTGGCGCGCGGTACGGATGAGGGTGCCGATACGGGTGAGGTAGTCGCCTGTCACTCGCCAGACGATATCTCATGACTGAGATGACGACAGAACGGGGGCCCGGCGCAGTGCTCCATTTGTCCGTTTCTCACCCCGTATGGGCGTCAGTTCTTCACATCACCGGGTGATGTTGTCACGCCGTCGTGACACTCGTGACAATGTCACGGCCCCAGCGGCTCCGCCCGGCCGACGACGGTGCCCGCGCGGTCGATGCAGATGACGTCCACCGCGACCGGCGAGCCCAGCAGCACGCCGAGCGCCGTCGCCCGGGCCGCCTCGGCGACCAGGTCCCCGAGCGGCACCCCGGCCGCCCGGCACAACTGCACCGCCTCCAGTGCGGTGTTGGCGCCCGCGACCGCCCCGGCCAGCGCCTCGTCCGCGCCGCCCCGCCGGGCCAGTTCGGCCAGGTACCCCTTGTCCACCTGGGAGCGCGCCGAGTGGAGGTCGAGGTGGCCGGCCGCGAGCTTGGACAGCTTGGCGAAGCCGCCGGCGATGGTCAGCCGGGGCACCGGGTGGCGCTTGAGGTACTTGAGCACGGCGCCGGCGAAGTCGCCCATGTCCAGCAGCGCGTCCTCGGGCAGCCCGTGCTCCGCGACCGCGACCTTCTCCGAGGTCGAGCCGGTGCAGCCGGCCACGTGGGTGCGCCCCGCCGCCCGGGCCACGTCCACCCCGCGGCGGATCGAGTCGATCCAGGCCGAGCAGGAGTAGGGGACGACCACCCCGGTCGTGCCGAGGATGGAGAGACCGCCGAGGATGCCGAGCCGGGGGTTCCAGGTGGACCGGGCGATCTCCTCGCCGTGGTCGACCGAGATCTCGACCACCACGTCCCCGCTGCCGCCGTGCGCGGCCGCCACCTCGGCGACGGCGTCCCGGATCATCTGGCGGGGCACCGGGTTGATCGCGGGCTCGCCGACGGGCAGCGGCAGGCCGGCCTTGGTGACCGTCCCCACCCCGGGACCGGCCCGGAACACCACGCCGGTGCCGGGCTCGCCGGAGCGGACGGTCGAGCGGATCAGCGCGCCGTGGGTGACGTCGGGGTCGTCGCCCGCGTCCTTGACCACCCCGGCCATGGCGGTGGCCGGCCGGCCGGCCGCAGCGGCGGACCCCCCGGCGTCGGCCGGCCCCTCGGCGGTCAGCTCCTCGGCGGTGGCCGGCCCCGCGGCGGAGGTCAGCTCCTCGGCGGCGAGGGCGAAGGCGGGCTGCTGGCCCTTGGGCAGGGTGATGACCACCGGGTCCGGGAACTCGCCGGTGAGCAGCGCGGTGTACGCGGCCTTGGTGGCGGCGGTGGCGCAGGCGCCCGTCGTCCAGCCGGGCCGCAGACCGCTGCTCTTCAGCTGGCCGGCCCGGCCGCCCGCTCCCGCCCCGGCTCCCGCTGCGGCCACCTGCGCCCCGTTTCCGACGGCGCCAGCGCCGTCCTGCTCCGTTCCGGCGGCCGCACCGGCCGCCGTCGCCGATTTTCCCCCACCGGCACCGGCTGGACCCGACCGGGGTGGCGGCCGGACCCCCGCTGGGGTGGCGGCGGCCGCGTTGTGCGCGGTCCGGCGGGACCTCGTGCACGGGGTGCGCAGCAGCGCCGCCCCGCGTTCCCGAAGAGTTCGCCGCACGGGCCTCGCCCGCCGTGCCTACCAGTGAGTAATCTGGCGGTCCGCCAGAAGCGGGTTCATGACACACGTGGGCCCGGCCGGGGCCGACTGCCCCGCCGGGCCATCAGTATGTGGGGGTTTTTGTGGCAGGGATGAGTCGGCGCACGTTCCTCACGGGTACGTCGGTGGCCGCCGCCTGGTCGGCCTTGTCGCTGGGCGGCGCGCAGTTCGCCTCGGCCGCGGCGCGCGACCGGGCGCTGGCGACGACGGCCGCGCGGGCGGTCACGATCGGCGGGACCACGCTGGAGCAGGTGGCCACGCCGGTCGGCACCGGCGACTACAAGCGGCTGACGGCCGGACCGGGCTGGCCGCTGGTGGTGCGCGGCGACCTGGCCTCGGCGAGCACCGGGCGGGACGACCGCCGGACCGGCCTCGCCAGCTTCGTCCAGTTCAGCGACCTGCACCTGGTGGACACCGAGTCCCCGGTGCGCTTCGAGTACCTGGCCAAGCTCAACGGCAGTGCGTACCGGCCGCAGGAGGCCCTGAACGCCCGCGGTGTGTCGGCCCTCGTCGAGCGGGTCAACTCGCTCGCCGGAGGCCCCTACACCGGGATGCCGTTCAGCATGGTGATGGCCACCGGCGACAACACCGACAACCACGAGCTCGCCGAACTCGACTGGTACCTCAAGGTCATGGGCGGCGGTCGGCTGGCCCAGAACACCGGCGACCCCACCCGCTACGAGGGTGTGCAGAACTCCGGCAACGCCGCCTACTGGAACCCCGAACTCGCCTACACCGACGGCTACAAGGCGAAGGGCTTCCCGCAGATACCCGGCTTCCTGTCCGCGGCCGGCCGCCCCTTCGACGCGCCGGGCCTGCGCACGCCCTGGTACACCACGGTCGGCAACCACGACGACAGCATCGAGGGCTCGCTCCCGGACTTCGGGCTGCTGAACGACCTGTACACCGGCCGGTACAAGCTGGAGGGCTGCGACGACGCCACGGCCGCCCAGCTGGCGGACTCGCTGCGCCGCGACCCGGCGGGCGCCGTGCTGCTGCTGGCCAAGCTGCTCGCGGACGGCGACCTGGTGCGCACGGTCACCCCGGACGAGCGCCGCCGGCCGTTCACGCTCAAGGAGTTCGCCAAGGCCCACCTGAACCCGGCGGTCACCGGCGCCGGCCCGTACGGGCACGGCTTCACCTCGGACATGGTGAACAGCGGCAAGCTCTACTACACCTTCCGCATCTCGGAGAAGGTGGTCGGCATCAGCCTGGACACCACCAACCAGGCCGGGTTCGCCGACGGTTCGCTGGGCACCACGCAACTGCGCTGGCTGGAGCAGCAGTTGCAGGCGCACAGCGGGCACTGGTACGACGCGGACGGGCGCCGGGTGACGGGCGGGAGCACGGACGAGCTGGTCCTCGTCTTCAGCCACCACACCAGCGGCACGATGGGCAACCTGCTGCCGGACCCGCGCAACATCTTCGAGGGACGGCACGACGGCAACGAGCTGGTGGCGCTGCTCCAGCGCTACCCGAACGTGGTCGCGTGGGTGAACGGGCACACCCACATGAACAAGATCACGCCGCACGGCCACGCGGTGCCGGAGCGGGCGTTCTGGGAGATCAACACCGCCTCGCACATCGACTACCCGCAGCACGGGCGGATCATCGAGATCGCGGACAACGGGGACGGCACGCTCTCGCTGTTCACCACGCTGATCGAGTCCTCGGCACCGTACGGGACGGACTTCGGCGGCACCTCGGACGCCAACCTGGCGGCGCTCTACCGCGAGCTGTCGTACAACGACCCGAACGGCCGCCCGACGGCGCTGCTCGGCGCGGGCGGGGACCACAACACGGAGCTGCTGATCACCAAGCCGACCCGGTAGCGGCTGACGGCGGGCCGCTGACCGCTGACCGCTGACCGCTGACCGCCCGCGGCCTACAGGGAACGGCGGACAGCGAACAGATGACAGATGACAGCGAACAGATTTCATCATCTGTTCGCTGTCATCTGTTCGCCCGTCACTCCTCCGGGTACCGCCGCGGCGTCCAGACGACCTCCACGCCGCCGCCCCGCTCGACCGCCCGGGTCTGCGAGGAGCCGATCAGCAGGATGGTCCGCATGTCGACCAACGCCGGGTCCAGCTCGCCCAGCCGGACGATCCGCACCCGCTCGGTCGGGCCGCCGACGTCGCGGGCCATCACCACCGGCGTCTCCGGCGCCCGGTACTCCAGCAGCAGGTCCCGGGCGAGCCCGACCTGGGTGGTCCGGGACTTCGAGCCCGGGTTGTACAGCGCGAGCACCAGGTCCGCCTCGGCCGCGGCGCGCAGCCGCTTCGCCACCACGTCCCAGGGCTTGAGCCGGTCCGAGAGCGACACCGTCGCGTAGTCGTGGCCGAGCGGGGCACCGGCCCGGGAGGCGGCCGCGTGGGCGGCGGTCATCCCCGGGAGCACCCGTACCGGGACGTCCCGGTACGCCTCCTCGCAGGCGACCTCCAGCACCGCGGTGGCCATCGCGAACACCCCCGGGTCACCCGAGGAGACCACCGCGACGCGGTGCCCGCGCCGGGCGAGGTCCAGGGCGAACTCGGCGCGCTCCGACTCCACCTTGTTGTCCGAGCCGTGCCGCTGCTGCCCCGGCCGTTCCGGCACCCGGTCCAGGTAGGTGGTGTAGCCGACCAGGTCGGTGGCCTCGGCCAGCGCGCCGCGCGCCTCGGCGGTCAGCCAGAGCGGTCCGGCCGGCCCGGTGCCGACCACGGTCACGCTGCCGACGCCGTCCGACAGCCGGACCTCCGGCTCCAGCGGCGCGACCTTGCTCGGCAGCACCGCGACCGAGAAGTACGGCACCGTCTCCTCGTCGACCTCGGCGAGCGGCGCGATGCGCTCCCCCGCCATGAAGGCCCGCTCCACGTACTGCGCGTCCGCCAGCCGCCCGGCCCGCTCCAGGGCCCGGCGGACGGTCGGGAAGGTCCGCCCCAGCTTCATGATCACGGCCGAGTCGGCGGCCGCGATCCGCGCCGTCAGCTCCTCCTCGGGCAGCGTGCCGGGGATGACGGTGAGCGTCTCCTCGGCCTCGGTCAGCGGCTGCCCGAGCCGGGCGGCGGCCGCGCTGAGCGAGGTCACGCCCGGCACCACCTCGGTCGGGTAGCGGTGCGCGAGCCGCTTGTGCATGTGCTGGTAGGAGCCGTAGAAGAGCGGGTCGCCCTCGGCGAGGACCACCACGTCGCGGCCGGCGTCCAGGTGGGCGGCCAGCCGGGCGGCGGCCTCCTGGTAGAAGTCGTCCAGCGCGCCGCGGTAGCCGCCCGGGTGGTCGGTGGTCTCGACGGTGAGCGGGTAGACCAGCTTCTCCTCGATCTGACCACCCGTCAGGTAACGTTCGGCGATCGAGCGCGCGATGGACCGGCCGTGCCGGGCGCTGTGGTAGGCCACCACGTCGGCCTTGCCGATGAGTTCGGCGGCGCGGACGGTCACCAGCGACGGGTCGCCCGGGCCGAGCCCGACCCCGTACAGCCGGCCCGTGGTGGTGTTCTGACGGTCCGTCACTCTTCCTCGCTCGCAATCGCGTTGATGGCGGCGGCGGCGATCGCGCTGCCGCCGCGCCGGCCGCGCACCACCAGGTGCTCCAGGCCGGACGGGTGCTCGGCCAGGGCCTGCTTGGACTCGGCGGCGCCGATGAAGCCGACCGGGACGCCGATCACCGCGGCCGGTCGCGGCGCGCCCGCCTCGATCATCTCCAGCAGCCGGAACAGCGAGGTCGGCGCGTTGCCGACGGCGACCACCGCGCCCTCCAGCCGGGGCAGCCACAGCTCCATGGCCGCGGCGCTGCGGGTGTTGCCCATCGCGCGGGCGAGCTCGGGCACCGACGGGTCGGTGAGGGTGCAGATCACCTCGTTGTCGGCGGGCAGCCGCTTGCGGGTGACCCCGCTCGCGACCATGTTGACGTCGCAGAGGATGGGCGCACCGGCGTGCAGCGCGGCGCGCGCGGAGGCGACCACGCCGGGCGAGTACACCAGGTCCTCGACCAGGTCGACCATCCCGCAGGCGTGGATCATCCGCACCGCGACCTGGGAGACGTCCGCCGGGAGGGCGGCCAGATCGGCCTCCGCGCGGATGGTGGCAAAGGACTGGCGGTAGATGGACGCGCCGTCCTTCTCGTACTCGATCACTTCGTGGTCCTCCTGGCCTCGGCGACCGCCTCGGCCATCTCCTCGTTCGTCACGTCGACGCTCGCCGCATTGACGTCCGTCGCATCGGCGGCGGTCGCACCGGCCGCCGGTCGGCCCGCCGTCCCGTTCACCGTCACCCGGTAGCCGTGCCCGGTGGCGAGCACGTCCACCCACCGCCCGGCCGGATGGCCGCAGCGCCGCTCACAGCCCGACCAGTGGACGGGCAGCCCACCAGCGGCGCCTTCCGTGGCGGCACCGGCGTCCAGCGCCCGGGCCGCGTCCGCACGGACGTCGGCCAGCGACTTGGCGCAGCCCGGCAGCCCGGTGCAGGCGGTGGCCCGCTCCCAGGCCGAGCCCGGCTCGGTCCGGAAGCCGGCCGCGGCGAGCGCGGGCAGCTGGTCGGCCGGAGCGCCGGGCAGCACCGCCCCGCGCCAGGGGGTCAGCCGCAGCTCGCCGGCCGAGGCGTCGACCAGCGTCCGCCACTGCCCGGCGCTCGCCCGGCCGAACCGCAGGCCCACCGAGAGCCCGCCCGGCAGCGCACCGACCGCGGGCGCGGCACCGGCGAAGGCGGGCAGCGGCACCGAGCCGGCCGGCAGCAGGTCGGGGACCTCGCGCAGGTGCCAGGCCTTGCGCCCGTTCGTCCGCAGCGCCGCCAGGAAGGAGCGGGCCGCGTCCAGGACGGCGGCGACCTCCTGCCCGGCCTCGACCGGGTGCCCGTGGCCGTCGCGCCCGAGGCGCAGCAGCCGGGTGCCGTCCGGGCCTGCGATCAATGTCACATCGGCGTCGAGCGCGGCGACGTCGCCCCGCCCGTCGTCCAGCGCGAACAGGAACTTGCCGGAGAGCCCGGCCGCCCAGTCGCTCGCGCACAGGCGCGCGTCCAACTCCCGCACCCAGGCCTGCACATCGGCGTGGCCGGGGGCCCCGGCCGGGTCCAGTCCGGCGGTCGGCGAGGCGACGATGTTGCGGACCCGCTCGTGGGTGTCCGAGGGCAGCAGGCCGACGGCGCGCAGCCGGTCGGCGAGCTCGGCGGCGCAGTGCGCGGCCAGGCCGCGCAGCTGGACGTTGCCGCGCGAGGTGGTCTCCAGCTCGCCGTCGCCGAGGGCCTCGGCCGCCTCGGCCAGCGCGAGCGCCTGACGGTCCGTCAACAGTCCGCCGGGCAGGCGGATGCGGGCCAGGGCGCCGTCGTCGGCCGCATGCAGACGAAGCGCTCCGGGGCAGGCGTCCGCACGCCCCCGGTCGGGCACCTCCCGGTCGGGTCCTGCGGCGCCCGGCGCGGTGGCGTCGGGTGTCGGTGGCATGGCGGCGAGCATACAGATGATCCGATCGCTTGCCTCCGTCCGCTGCATCACACCCGGCCCGCCACGCCCCCGGTGCCGGACGTCCGAAAGCTCACCCTCCCCCAGCTCAGCCGCACCCCGTACGATGCTGGCGGGCGGTCCCTACGGGCCGTCCGCACGCCAGCGACGGCGCAGGGGAGGAAACCGGTGCGAACCCGGTGCGGTCCCGCCACTGTGACCGCGGTTCACCGGTAGACCGGTCGGCCGCGGGAGCCAGGAACTCCTGCCGTCCTCCACCGGCCCGGGGCGCGGACCCCGAGGAAGGCAGAAATGTTCCAGCGCTGTCGCATGCCCGCGCCCGCGTCACCGGCCGCCCGCGCGGCCGTCCCGGTCCAGATCCCGACCCAGATCCCGGCCGCCCTGGCCACCCACGAGGCCGGGAGGGCCTTCGCATGATCCTGCTGCTGTCGACGTCCGACACCGACCTGCTCAGCGCCCGCGCCTCCGAGGGCCCGGTGCGCTACCGGCTCGGCAACCCGGCCCGGCTCACCCCCGAGGACCTGCCCGCGCTGCTGGAGGGCACCGAGCTCGTCGTGGTCCGCCTGCTCGGCGGCCGCCGCGCCTGGCAGGAGGGCCTGGACGCACTGCTGGCCGGCCCCCGCCCAGTCGTGGTGCTGACGGGTGAGCAGGCCCCCGACGCCCAGCTGATGGAGCTGTCCACCGTCCCGGCCGGCATCGCCGCCGAGGCCCACGCCTACCTGGCCCACGGCGGCGCGGCCAACCTGGCCGAGCTGGGCGCCTTCCTCTCCGACACGGTGCTGCTGACCGGCCACGGCTTCGCCCCGCCCGCCTCCGCCCCCGCGTGGGGCCCGCTGGAGCGCGAAGCCCGTACGACCGAGGGCCCGACCGTCGCGGTGCTCTACTACCGCGCCCACCACATGAGCGGCAACACCGCGTTCGTGGAGACCCTCTGCCGGGCCGTCGAGGACCAGGGCGCCCGGGCCAAGGCGTACTACTGCGCCTCGCTGCGCGGCGCCGAGCCCGAGCTGCTGGCCGCGCTCGGCGAGGCCGACGCGATCGTCACCACCGTGCTCGCCGCCGGCGGCACCCGCCCGGCCGACGCCCAGGCCGGCGGGGACGAGGAGGCCTGGGACGCGGGCGCGCTGGCCGCGCTCGACCGCCCGATCCTCCAGGCGCTCTGCCTCACCTGGTCGCGCGCCCAGTGGGAGGGCAGCGACGACGGCCTGTCCCCGCTGGACACCGCCACCCAGATCGCGGTGCCGGAGTTCGACGGCCGCCTGATCACCGTCCCGTTCTCCTTCAAGGAGCTGGACGAGGACGGCCTCACCGTCTACGCCGCCGACCCGGAGCGCGCCGCCCGCGTGGCCGGCACCGCCGTAAAGCACGCCCGGCTGCGGCACGTACCCGCCGCCGAGCGCCGCCTCGCCCTGGTGCTGTCCGCCTACCCGACCAAGCACGCCCGGGTGGGCAACGCCGTCGGCCTGGACACCCCGGCCAGTGCGGTGCGGCTGCTGGAGCGGCTGCGCGCGGAGGGCATGGACCTCGGGGACGACCTGCCCTCCTTCCACGACGAGGACGGCGGCCACGAGGGCGACGCGCTGATCCACGCGCTGATCGCGGCCGGCGGCTACGACCAGGACTGGCTCACCGAGGACCAGTTGGCCCGCAACCCGGTGCGCATCCCCGCCGCCGACTACCGCCGCTGGTACGCCACCCTCCCGCAGGGCCTGCGCGAGCAGGTCGAGGAGCACTGGGGCCCGGCCCCCGGCGAGCTGTACGTCGACCGCTCGCAGAACCCGGACGGCGACATCGTGCTGGCCGCTATCCGCTCCGGGAACCTGCTCGTGCTGATCCAGCCGCCGCGCGGCTTCGGCGAGAACCCGGTCGCCATCTACCACGACCCCGACCTGCCGCCGAGCCACCACTACCTGGCCGCCTACCGCTGGATCGAGGCCGCCCAGGAGGACGGCGGTTTCGGCGCCCACGCCGTCATCCACCTCGGCAAGCACGGCAACCTGGAGTGGCTGCCCGGCAAGACCGCCGCGCTGTCCGCCGAGTGCGGCCCGGACGCCGTCCTCGGCGACCTGCCGCTGGTCTACCCCTTCCTGGTCAACGACCCGGGCGAGGGCACCCAGGCCAAGCGCCGCGCCCACGCCACGCTCGTCGACCACCTCGTCCCGCCGATGGCCCGCGCCGACTCCTACGGCGACATCGCGCGCCTGGAGCAGCTGCTGGACGAGCACTCCAACATCGCCGCGATGGACCCGGCCAAGCTGCCGGCGATCCGCGCCCAGATCTGGACCCTGATCCAGGCCGCCAAGCTCGACCACGACCTCGGCCTGGACGAGCGCCCCGAGGACGACGGCTTCGACGACTTCCTGCTGCACGTCGACGGCTGGCTCTGCGAGGTCAAGGACGCCCAGATCCGCGACGGCCTGCACGTCCTCGGCCAGGCGCCGACCGGCACCGACCGGATCAACATCGTGCTCGCCATCCTGCGCGCCCGGCAGATCTGGGGCGGCGTCAGCGCACTGCCCGGCCTGCGCGAGGCGCTCGGCCTGGACGAGGCGGCGCTGACCCTGGGCGCCACCGACGCGGCCGAGGCCGAGGCCCGCGCCCTGGTCGAGGCGATGGAGGCGGAGGACTGGGCGCCCGAGGCGGTCGAGAAGGTCACCGCCGGGCTGCCGGAGGCCGTCCGGGAGGCGGTCCGCGCGGTGCTGGACTTCGCCGCCACCCAGGTGGTGCCCCGGCTGGCCGCCACCACCGACGAGCTGGACGCCGTGCTGCACGCGCTCCAGGGCGGCTTCGTCCCGGCCGGCCCGTCCGGCTCGCCGCTGCGCGGCCTGGTCAACGTGCTGCCGACCGGCCGCAACTTCTACTCCGTCGACCCGAAGGCCGTCCCCAGCAAGCTCGCCTGGGAGACCGGCCAGGCACTCGCCTCCTCGCTGGTCGAGCGCTACCGCGCGGACAACGACGGCGCCTACCCGCCCTCGGTCGGGCTCTCGCTCTGGGGCACCAGCGCGATGCGCACCGCCGGCGACGACATCGCCGAGGCCTTCGCCCTGCTCGGCGTCCGTCCGGTCTGGGACGACGCCTCCCGCCGGGTCACCGGCCTGGAGCCGATCCCGCTGGACGAGCTGGGCCGCCCGCGCATCGACGTCACGCTGCGCATCTCCGGCTTCTTCCGGGACGCCTTCCCGCACGTCGTCGCCCTGCTGGACGACGCGGTGCGCCTGGCCGCCGCCCAGGAGGAGGCCCCCGAGTCGAACTACGTGCGCGCCCACGTCCAGGCCGACCTCGCGGTGCACGGCGACGAGCGCAAGGCCACCGTCCGCGTCTTCGGCTCCCGCCCGGGCACGTACGGCGCGGGCCTGCTCCAGCTGATCGACAGCCGGGACTGGCGCACCGACGCCGACCTGGCCGAGGTGTACACGGTCTGGGGCGGCTACGCGTACGGCCGCGGGCTGGACGGGCGCCCGGCGCGCGAGGAGATGGAGACCGCGTACAAGCGGATCACCGTCGCCGCGAAGAACACCGACACCCGCGAGCACGACATCGCCGACTCGGACGACTACTTCCAGTACCACGGCGGCATGGTGGCCACCGTGCGCGCCCTCACCGGCAAGGCGCCGACCGCCTACATCGGCGACTCGACCCGCCCGGAGACGGTCCGCACCCGCACCCTGACCGAGGAGGCCGCCCGGGTCTTCCGCGCCCGGGTGGTCAACCCGCGCTGGATCGAAGCGATGCGCCGCCACGGCTACAAGGGCGCCTTCGAGATGGCCGCGACGGTGGACTACCTGTTCGGCTACGACGCCACCACGGGCGTGGTCGCGGACTGGATGTACGAGAAGCTGACCCAGGAGTACGTCCTCGACCCGGTCAACCGGGAGTTCCTCGCGGGCGCCAACCCGTGGGCGCTGCACGGGATCAGCGAGCGGCTGCTGGAGGCGGCGAGCCGGGGGCTGTGGGAGCAGCCGGACCCGGAGCTGATCGAGCAGCTGCAGGCCGCGTTCCTGGAGACCGAGGGGGACCTGGAGGGCGACGAGGGCTGAGGCCTCGCGCGGTGGGCCGGGGCGGCTCCTGAGGGCCCGCCAATGAGTGGCCTAGCTGGGGAGAGCGGCGGCGGGAGCTGATCAACGCCG